>NZ_JAGQBM010000002.1:0-96219 GCF_024345635.1 Cyanobium sp. Lug-B | reverse complement strand
ACCCTGCCGATGACGGTTATCTGACGGCAGCGGAAGCGACGGGAATGGACCTGGAGGGAACGGAACTGGTGGTGCTGTCGGCGTGCGAGACGGGGCTGGGTGATGTGCGCAGCGGCGAGGGTGTGTACGGATTGCAGCGGGCGTTCACGGTGGCGGGGAGCCGGGCGACGCTGCTGAGCCTGTGGAAGGTGGATGACGCGGCGACGGCGGCGTTCATGGCGGCGTATTACGGGCGTCTGCGGCAGGGAGAAGGAAGGGCGGAGGCGCTGCGCGCGACGCAGGCGGACTTCCGCCGCCATGTGGATCCGCTGTACCGGGATGCCTATGTGTGGGGAGCGTTCCAGCTGACGGGGGACTGGCGTCCGGTTGAGCGGCTGGGCTCTGTAAGGGGAAGGAAGTAAGTGTGGTCGGTTGCGGCCATAGTGGGGAGCGGACAATGCGGGTTCTCAGTGTTGGCGTCCCGGGCAATGCGTGAACGAGCGGTCTCAGGGGGGATCGCTTCGCTGGCACTTGCGGCCTGCGGCCTTGGCCTCCCCCCCTTGGCCACCAGGGTCCACGCCGCGGATCTCGCCTCCGACGTGCAGCGCACCGCCCGGCAGCTACGCCAGAGCTGGAGCGCCGATCCCGCCACCGCCTCCCTGCCCTTTCCCAGCATCGAGCTGCTGCCGGCGGGCGTCGGACTCCAGAAAGCCTGCGGCGGCACGGCCCCGGTGGAGGTGCCTGGACGCGTCAGCGCCTGGTGCCGAGGCAGCAATCGTGTGGTTCTGGATCCCTCTCTGCTGGCGTTGCGTGTCAAGACCCATGGCGACTGGGCCCTGGCCTACTGGATCGGCACGGCGCTTGCCGAAAGCGTTCTCAGCCGCCAGAACGGCGCTGCGGCGCTGTCTCCCGCCGCTGCCAATCTCCAGGCCAATTGTGTGGGAGGCGTGTTGATCGCTGCCGTTCCAGGGAGGAAGCCCCCGGCTCAGGAGGAGAAACCGCTTGGCCCCGCCCTGGTGGCCTACGGAGCTTCCCAGACGACGCGCATGGGTACCCGACCCCAGCGGGCCTATGCGTTGCTCACCGGTTTCGGAGCCACCGGCGCCTCCTGCTCGGATGGCGACATGACTGCGCTGGCGAACGGGACTGTTCCCGATCCCGCCACCCTGGCCCAGCTGGAGCAGATGAGGGATGAGCGCGCCAGCAGCAGCCTGATGGCCGTCATCGGCAGCCGTTGCCGGCCCCGCGCCAACGCCCCCTGCCCCCGCCGGATCGGTGCCTTCAACGCAGCCTCCCCAGGCATTCCGAAGCCCTCCACCCGAACCCGATGAACTGATGCCGGGGCCTTCAGAGGGATTACCCAGAGCAGGAGCCAGCAAGGGATTCCTGCGATTCCGCCGTTGGATGCGGTCGGAGCAGACCCACGATTGGATTCGCTCCGGGGGCATTGTGGTGGCCTTCGTGTGGGGGATCTATACCTTTTATTGGCAGAGCGTCCTGGTTCCGTCCTGGGCCCCGGCCCACATCAACCTCGGCATCTCCCTGACGCCGGGCGAGGGGCGTGGTAGCAGCGCAGGTAGCCGGGAGATGACGCTGAAGCTGACGGCCACCAACCCCAGCACCCGCAAGATCTATCTGCTCACCAATGCCTGGCAGCTGTCGGCGATTGATCGACGCCAGGGCCTGCAGCCGGCTTTTCTTGAAGATGCCAACGGTGTCCTGCTCGGAAAGGCTCTGCTTCAATCAGAGAAGTACATCATTGACGACCAATATGCAACACTGGCCGCCGGGCGGATGTTCGATGACGACATGATCCACCCAGGAGAAACGATCGAACGTTCGGTTCTTGTGCGTATCCCTGATACGTACACGGCGGCGGAAGTCAGCCTGGTCGTCCCGGTGCTCACCCGACCTCCCGATCGCCACCTTCTCGACGGGAAGCGCATGATGTGGCAGTTGAACAGCAATGAAGATATGGTGCCGATCCTTTGCCATGTTGTCCCCCAGCCCGACATATCGTTTCTTGAATCAGAGATCTCATGCGAGAAGCCAGAGGAGCTCTCCTCCAAAGAGCTTGATCAGCGATTGCGCAAGTTTGACCCGCTGATGCGGGTCTTTTCCGATAGCGATCAGATCAATCTCTCAAAACCCTAGGACCTCAACTTCTCCACAGCCCTTTCCCGTCGCCGTTCTACGTTGGCCGGCGTGGGAGTGGTGGGCAGTTTGCTCAATAAAAGCCATCCACCACAGACTCAAGTCCTTGTCAGCTTCGTTCTCAACTGGTTGCGCGAAACGGAGTCAGATCAGAACCCCCTTTCTCAGCAGCGCGACCCATCCCAGATCCCTAACCATTCCTTTGCCTTGAGGCCTCATTTCTGCATCAGATCGATGGCTCATCGCTCCGTTGTTGACACGGCAGCAAGCGGTGTTTACCTTGAAATTCTGAGGGAGAACCTGGATTTGATGTCATCCACACATGCTGGAGGAGAAAGGCTGTTGTTCGAGCGTCGAAGCTCGCTCCGACAGGCTCTGCCGTCAGGGGTTCCCGCGAGCCTCCATCTGCCCTCCGGGCGCACAGGATTCGTTACCTTGGGCGACATCAGCAGGGCCGGCGCTTGCATTGTTCGACGGGGATCTCTTGACGTTCAGACCAATGACCACGTTTTCCTCAATATCAGCGATTATGGTCTTTTCCAGAGTGTCTACCTCTCCGCTTGTGTGAAGTGGATGAACATCTTGAGTCATCAAATCCTTGTCGGCCTTGCGTTCACCGATGGGCCATTGCTCCCTGGAACAATTCTCGATCAATACTTCGACAAAGCCCTCTTGGCGCCTGAATCCCTTGACGTCTGACTGCCGTTCGCAGGCGTGAGGTGTTGATCCAGAGTCGTTGCGGAACAAGTCGATGTCTCCATGCTGGACCCTGGCGAGAGGGACAGTTGAGCCCTCGTGGATGGATGTCGCGTCGCTCAGCAGGATGGGGCTTCCGCACTGGCGCCGACGTCGGGGGGGGCCGGATGGGGGGGAATCCTTCATGCTGGAAGACTTGCAGTTTCAGCGGTCACGGAGGCTTTCTCGCCCCCTGGGGACGTCGAGCCCTTGCCGTGTCGGGCTTTCCGTCACGGCAGGCCCACGCGCTCGGTCGTGGACTAAGGTGGAGGTAACGGGGCGTGGCGCAGCTTGGTAGCGCGGGTGCTTTGGGAGCACTAGGTCGCAGGTTCGAATCCTGTCGCCCCGACTGACTTTTCAGGGATTGGCCAACGACCGCGTACGACGGTGGTACGACGGGAGAGGTCTTTCCTGTCTCCGTCGTAAATCCTGGGTAGCCGTGCCTAATCCAGAAGGTCGCTCCAAATCCTTCGCCCGACAAATTGCACCCTGCTTCGGTATACCCGCTGGTTACTCCATCCGGGTTTTGGAGCAGCGATGGGGGATCAGCCGGAACAGCCTCAAGGCCCGAGCCCGCGCTCTACGGATCGATCTGATCCGCGTATCCTCCACTCTCACCACCTGGCCCGAGCTTTTGTCGAGCTCGGGGAGAGGCTCTACGACCATCTCCAGTTAGGGCAGCCCATGGGCACCTTCCCTGGCCTGAAGCCGGCGGGGAGTGATGGCTGTCCGACGGCAGTGACACCTACGGACTCCATGGCGATCGTGAAGGCCCCTGGCGGCGACCTGGCGGTGCTTGTGGCGGCCATCCGGGAGGCGGCCTCAGCCCCGCTGCGGATCCCCCTTCTGAGGGCTCGGGGGCTGGCGGAGTGGTCCTCACCACCACCGATCTGGGGGCCCTCCTGGGTCAGGGAGCGACGTCCTGGCGCAGCGGACATGAAGGCTTATGGCCATCGCTTTGAGCGACACCACTAGGGCCGGCAGGTGCTGTGGACGGTCGCCCGCGCCATTACTCCAAGCCCCCCAGCTGGAATGCGTTCCCTGTCAGGAGTCCATCCAACCACCAGCAGTGAGCGGCGTGTCGGATTCGCGGCCGAGGCGTTTAGCGATGTGCCATGGCGGATGGCAGATCCGACGGAGACGCGGCTGTTCCAGCAGAACCGCATCAGGTGAGTGGGGGGGGGATGAGGAGAGGGCATACCTAGGGAGTGCCGGGCTTGCTCCGCAGGAGTCCTCCCCTGTTCATGAACGGGTCACCCCGACTCAGTCGAACCTCGCCCACGGGTCCTCACCCGTCTCGTCCGTGAGTCTCACGTCCTCGGGGGATGCCGGGATGATGGTCTCCTCGCCATCGCGCTCCACCCATGTCTTCACCTCCGGAACCGGGACTCCAGACTCCCTCACGCGGGGTGCGGAGGGGTCTGCGTCAGAAATGGGTTCGCCCTCGGGATCCATTGCTGTGACTGACGCGGGAATACTGACGCACCCCGCGTCAGTATTCAGGTCGTGGAGCTTCACGTCAGTATTCAGGTCGTCCTCGGGGGGAAGGGTCGTAATACTGACGCGACCCTCCGGATTTCGAATACTGACGCGATTCTCATACCCTCGCGTCAGAAATGCCAAGACCTGTGGTGGCCATGAGTCTTGGTTGTCCAAGTCAATAAAGACGCGATCTCCCCCTCCCCCCGCACACGCGAGGCTGTACGCCTTCGGAGGCTGTCCCCTTCCCCCCGAGCCCTGCACCTGTTCCACCCGGACCATCCCGTTCACGATCCACCCGTGGAGGTACTTCCTGATCGCCGTCCTCTTCGGGATCTTGTCGTGCCCCTCGGCCTGGATGTACTCCTTGACCTTCTCCCGCACTTCCTCCTCCTTCAGCGGCTGCTCCGCAGCCCGCAGCACCTCCAGCACCACCCCCGCCGGATCGAGGTCCCCATTCCGGTTCACCCCCATCCGGTGCAGCGTCGGCGTCAGATCCTTGATCTCGTAGTTGAGGTTGTGGTCCCTGGTCACCAGCAGCCTGTCCCCAGACCGATCAAACCGGCTCTTCCCAATGGTCAGGATCCGGCTGTTGACCCCGTGCTCAGCCTCTTCTTCTTCCGTGAGCTCCCTGAGCCCCCATGTCTCCTCCACCGCATTCAGCAGCCGATCCGTCCCCCTGAAGTCAGACCCATCCTTCTTGTTGTGATGGATCCAGATGATGGCTGCAGCCGGGAACCCGTCCTCCATATCCACCGCCCCGTTCCTCCGAGAGATGTCGTAGAGCGGCGCTGCATAGGCCCCCTCGTTCTCCCCCGCATCCCCGAGGTCGGAAACACTCCCAAGAGAGTCCACCACGATCAGCGAAGGCTGCACCGCCTTCACGATCTTGTTGAACTCATCAGGAAGGTCGATCCTCCAATCAGAGACAAGATGAAACCAAGGGTCTGTGCTGTGAGACTCGATCCCCATCCGCATCAACTGAGCATTGAGGCGGATTTCGCTCTGGTCCCCTGAGATCCACAACACGTTCCCCTTCTGACACTGCACTGGGATCCCCCGGATCTTCATAACCTCCCCCCGGCCTATAGCTTTCGCCAGGGCCATCACCGACTCCGTCTTCCCCACCCCACCCCTGGAGTGAATCAAGATCTGCGACGGCTTCCTCAGGAATCCAGGGATGATGTACTCCTCTTCAGCCACCTTCGTCTGCCAGTTCTTCGGCCTCAGCAGCGTGTTGTCCTTGTTCCTCTGAAACTCATTGTCTCTCGCGACGAGAGCCCTGATATCCGAAGCCTTGTACTTGAACCTCCCACAGCGTTCCGCCAGATCTAGCAACTCAATAGACTGCTCAGCCGGGTTCGTGAAGTCCTTGATAATCCTCCTACAGCGTTCCAAGAACTCCCTGGAACTGACCTCCTCCCTTGGCGCCTCCATCGCCTTCTGCGTCTCCCGCAGAGCCTCCGGATACTTGAACCCCAGCTTCTCCGCTATCTCACTGACATACGTCTCCAGACTCTCTGGATCCGGCCTCCCGGCATACATATCCCCCGTCCTGATCTTATGGATGAAGTCCAGTTCATCCCCCGAGACCTTGCAAGCCTTGCAGTCCCACACCCCCACATTCTTCGCATACTGAAAAGCCGTCCCTGAACTGCTCTTATGCCAGGGGCACCCATTCTGCATCTGCGGGTTTTCCCCACTCCCCTCCACCCAGGTGTAGTTATCAAACTCCGGATGGTTGAATACCAACTCCTGCAGGCGGGGCATCAAAGCCCTCCGCACATCCTCATTCTTAAAGAACCACCCCCTTATCTGCTTCGGCGGAACCTTCGTCTTCGCAGTTTCATGCTGGATATCCTTAAGATCATCCTCATCCAGGAACTTCGACCCACTAGTCACCTTCGACCCACTAGTCGCCTTCGACTTCATGACGTCGATCAGCCATTGCGGAGCCTCCGCAGGCAGCCCTCCGTTGTAGTTCAAGAACCTATACCTCTTCTTCGTATCTGGATGGATACTCCCCGGCAAAACACTCATGCAACTGTTGTACCGAATAACAAACTCTTCATCAAGCTTCGTGTCCTTAATGAACGCTGGGTTGAAATACCCTTCATCCAAAAAGCCTCCCCTTTTAGCAAATGCCAGAGACTTGATCTCCGCAAACAACGGCAGCAGATACTCCGGCACCCTATACAGCAACTGCCTCCTCCCCTCTCTACCCGACGTCCACGCCATCGTCTTCTCCTCTCCATACGGCTCATACGCCTCCCCCGCCGTCTTCTTATATGCCTCATCAGCGATCCAGCCATCCAGGTCAATCGCCACCAATCCCCCCGAGAACGACCCCGTCACCACCCCCATCCCGGTGGCATATCCCGGATTCGTCAGCACATCGCAGATTGCGTCAACCTGTCTCTTCGGCTCCGAGTTCCACTTCTTCTTGAAGGCATCCTTCCCCTTCACCCCCAGCAGGTTCCACTCCTTCGGGAAGACCCCCTGCTGCGCCATCTGCACAGCCCTCAGCTTCCGCCACCCCTCCGGCAGCACCTTTCCTTCGGCGTTCGTCTCCGGGGCTGCCGCGTCCTGCGTCTCATGAGCCGCGTTTGCGGTCGAGTTCTCCTGGGATGTCGCTACGTCCTCTTCAGCTGCTCCAATCAATGGAGTCGACGCAGCTGCATCTATGTCGTTGGCTGTGGCGGTCGTCTGCATGATGGGGTGCTCGGGATGTTGTTCTGAAGGCTGAACCGGCGATGTAGTCGTCATGATCAGAGATGTACGGGGAATGGGGGAGACGGGCATAGTTGCTGATCAGTCTTGGACTACATAGTGGTGATGCATCAGGACTTCTTTGTTCTTCAACCCGAAGCAGATGAGATTCCTGGCCAGACGAGACTTGCTGCAGCCGAGAACGACGCAGAGCCGCTCCAGCGCCTGCAGTTCGGTTCTTCCAAGACGGACCCCAAGCATTGGTCGGCGGCCAGAGGGAGTGGCATAGGAGGACACCTTGTCAAAGGAATGGTTGAGTAGTCCTTCGGACGGAGTCATGGCGGGAGGGCTCACTGCCCCGAAAAGCTACTGACGGTGGTTAACCATCCCTGTTAGACCTCATCTTCGTCGGATTGGGGTCAGAGTGGACATGGTTATTGGCATCTTCTGTCATCACTTATTGCATATCCGATCTGCGATATGCAGTGGTTCTTCTGCCATGAAGTCCCTGTTCAGTGCTGGTCTTCATCCCTCCTGGGCTTCTTGCATGGACAAAGATCCATGAGACAACATCCAGCACAAGTGCCTAGATATTTCCCTTTAGATGCGGTCTATAGGCGTCGCTCGCTCAGCCAGTCAAAACTCATGTCGTTTGACCGCTGAAACCCTTGACTTGGATGAGAATGCGCCGGTCTGTCATGCAGTACAGATGCTGTCTGTCTCTCTGCATTGACTTGGTCGCCAATGTTTCCCCCGAGAGCTAAGCCACAGAACAGTGGTCTCCAACTCCTGTCCTGAGCAAGGCAATCATCATTTTTGGGCTGCTAGGCCGGGGGTATCCTTTGATTGTCAGATTCTGTCGCGAAGCTTGAGCCGCGGTCCCTCGGATCTGTTGCATGCCATCAGCGACCCGTTCACTGAGCTAGTCAATAGCAAATGCGATCAGTTTGCTGAGGCTGAAGAGGTGAGTCGTATTCGCGAGACTCTGATCTCCACTCGGCATATACCATGGCTTAGAAAAACGGTAACGTTGGCGATTTCTATTTCAAACTGACGATTCTATGACCTCAGCAGCCCTGAAGCCCAGGCAACGGAAGGCCGTCATGATGACGGCGCAGGGGATGCAGATGCGCCAGATCGCGCAAGAGCTGAGCATTGGCTACACGACGCTTCTGTCATGGGGACGCAACCCTGACTATGTCCGCGCGGTCGATGAAGCCCTGCAGCAACTGGAGTCGGAGGCAACTAAGGAGTTGCAGCAGGGCTACGGCGATGCGGTTCGAAAAGCCAGAGAGCTGCTGAGCTCGCAGTCCGAGTCGATCGCCTTAGGCGCAGCCAAACTGATCATCAACACTATGAACCATGTGGTTGAGCGGCGTGAGTCGGCAGCCCGCTGGGCAGAAATGTCGGAGCAGATGGAGGTCCTGGAGAAGCGTCTCGCCCTCATCGAGGTCATGCCCTCTGCGGTCGATATCGATTAGACCCAAGGGGGATAGAAGCGAGCCGCACTACCAAACGGGTCTTGGAGGCTGTTTTCCTGTGCTTCTACCGGGCTCAGCCGCAATAAATCTGAGTTCATTCACTTTTGGATAGTACTTCGCCATGGGATGGCTTGCTCCAACCTTTTGCCCCGAGTCCTGTGGTGCTTTCATTGATCGAGTTCATGAGACAAGAAGCCTGAGCATGAGAGGTCGTGGCATCCTCCATCAAGCTTTCTCACCAATGTGAACTCTCATCTATTCCGTGATAAGCGCCTTCACTCGATATACATATACTACTGTGTGTATATCTAGTCTTGCGTTGTAGTCATCATTCAAGCCCTCGAACACTGCCTAGTCCACAGTCACCCAGCCCTCCTCAATCGCTTGACTTCTCCACCACCTACCCCCTATGTTGCTTTCAACCGATGAGACAGGACTGCGCCGCAGTCGCTCACCCTCACCGGTCAGGCTCACAGCCTTGACGCTTAGAGCCGAATAGCCTAATCCCTCTCACTACATCAGCGCTACTTGCGCACCATGCCTATGCAGGATTGCTAGCGGCCGATTGTGCTGCGCCAAAACATAGAAACGCTAACCCGAGGTCGTACGGATCCGCAGTCTTCACCGGCTGCCGTGACGTCAACCGGTAGGTGCAAACGAGACGCCTGACGGTATCCAATCCGCTCAGCGCAGGGCATGCGGCCCAGTAGAGACACTCGTTCGGCCAAACGACGGAGGGGTTTAGCGGGAGGACGAGGGCAGCAGATGCCCGAGGACGGATCGAGCCGGTGCGCACCTTTGTGCGGGTCAACAGGCTTCCCGTGTCTAAGTCTCCCCAGCGTTGCGCCAAAACTCAACAGGCGCCCATAGATGCGCAGGACAGTATCAATAGACGCTAAGTCTTCCTCCTGCGGGGCCTTGCGGCCCTGACGCGCTACGCCCTTCCTATGCCCATTGGGGCCCGGTGTAGTCGTCGCAGCGAGATCGAGCACGATCTCCATCCCTCTCCCCATCTCTACAGATGATGGTTAACCAGGGATGCGGTGCAAAACCGGCTTCCAGTCTCCGGATGGGACTGATAAGAAGGGCAAGAACACCCGACGAAATCCATCCAAATCCCCAATCCACCTGCATGCATTCCAGACCTCTTGGAGGTCTCTGCATCGCAGGCAAGGCGCAGTGAGTGCCCACCAGTGTCCCTACCGGTGGGCCTTCTCTGTATGGCGGTTCAAGTCCGCCTGGATTGGTTCGCCCCGCCCCGTGCGGGGTTTTTTTTATGTCCTCTGACGCTGTGACTTCCATGCCTTCCCCCAGCCTCTACCTGCCAGATCCCCCCCTTTCTCCCCCCGAGCCCGTCTTCCTGACAAAGGCCGAGCGGGATGCCCGCCATCCCTCCCTGGTCAGCTATCTCCTGCCCACCCACTGGGCCTGCTACTTCATCAACGACGACTCCTCCGGTCTGGAGGACGATGAGATTGCTGCTGCCGATGACTGGTGGCAGGAGACCTTCTCTCACCAGAGCGCCAGTTGCGTCGACGCCGATGAGGAGTACGGCTTCACCAGGTATCACGACGCTGCCGGCTACTGCCTGGCGACCGACTGCACGGTCTACCGCTTCCTCCTGTCGGCTGCGCCGGCTTCCCCCGTTGGGGCTCCCTCGCCGCAGGCGAAGCCATGAGCGGCTTCTGCAAGATCCGGTTTCGCTGTGCCCGCAGCGGCAATGCCACCGCCGGCCTGGTCCTCCCGGCTGATCGCCTCCGTGGCGCCTCCTACTCCAGCCTTTCGCGCTACTTCCCGGCCGGTGCCTTCGCCCGCATCCGCTCCCCCTGGCTGGATGTCTCCCCTCCATTTGAGGAAGCCGCTGAGGCTCTGCGGTTCTGCTTCCCCGAGAACGGGCCCGGGCCCTCGGCCTCCTGACGGCTCTTCTGGCCAGCCGGCCGACTGCCTCTGGGCTGGTTAACCACCTGCCTCCCCTGCAATCCCCTCCACCGCCTGCACCGCAGGCTTTTTTCATGAATTTCCGCAGTGAGATCACCGTCCGCATGCCCGACGGTGTGTTCCTCCCCCCATTCGTTCTGCTGCACCAGGACACCGAGATCTTTTCCGCCGTTATGTTCCTGCAAACCATGGGCAATCAGATCGCCTGGCATCAAAACGGCAACCTCTACGGGCTGCAGCTCTTGATCGCCCCCATCCCCGAGCACGCCAGCGGCGGCCAAGCCACCCCCGTGGCCGACATGAACCGCCCAGCAGGCCCTCTCGATCCGGTCAGCGTGCCGCCCCCGAGCCCTGAGGACCTGGAAGAAGTCTTCTCCTTCCTCGATTCCCCTGCCTGCTGCCCCAACGGAGCCCACAAGCCGTGAATGTCACCGTGCTTACTGGGACCGCCCCCCTGCCGGTTCAACTCACCTTCTTTGACTGCGGAGCGATCCGCGCTGAGGTCCTTCTCCAGGTGCCAGGCGTCACCCCCCGCTGGGACGAAGAATCCGCCGGTGGCTTCTCGGTGCTGATCGAAGTCTGGGGGAAGCAGGCCCAGGAACTCTCAGACAACGCCACCCCCGGCATGCGCCTGGCGGCCTCAGGGCGTCTGTGCGGCAACCACTGCGGGGTGCGCCTGGTAGCCGATCGCCTGCAGCTGTTGACCCCAAAACCCTCTACCAGCTGATCCGTTCAACCGGGCCGGCGGGTGGAAGCCCCGCCCCAGCGCTCGCCGGTCTCTCCCCGAGGCCGGCTTTTTTGTCCTCTCTGGCGGCGGCCTACCGGCCGCTGCAATTTTCCATGTCTCATCAATTCAGCTCCGGTGTCTTCCTCCATAACCAGCCCGCCTGGCACCGCCTGGGCCTGGTCCTCGATGGCACCCTCCCGGCCCGTGAGGCGTTCCGCCTCGGTGGCGCCGACTTCCGTCTCGCCGGCCTGCCCGTCTACGACGCCGACATGCGGCCGATTGAGGGCTACCAGGCCATCACCCGGACCGACTCTGGCGCCACCCTGTCCGTGATGAACAGCACCTACGAGGTGGTGCAGAACGAGCAGCTGATCCGGGTCGCTGAAGCCCTCCATAGCGACGCGGTGATGGATGCCGTCTGCGTCCTGGCCGGCGGCAAGAAGGTGACCTTCACGGCCCGAGTGCGCCAATCAGAAGGGGAGGTCCTGCCGGGTGATCCGGTTAACCAGTACCTGGTGGGCTGCACCAGCCATGACGGGACGATCGCTTTCTCCGTTTTCTTCTCGCCGATTCGGGTGGTGTGCCAAAACACCTTGTCTGCTGCCCTGGGGCTTGCATCAGCGAGAAGCCGCCGCCAGCAGGGCTGCCGCATCCGCCATACCAGGAACGCAAATGCCCTGATCGACCGCCTCCCTGAGCTGATCGACATGCAGCGGCAGCAGTTCACCGGCGGGCTGGCAGAACTCCGCGCCATGGCCGCCGCCCCCTGCACGGCGTCGCAGTTCCGCCAGTACGTGGAAACCCTCTTCTCTGATCAGCTGCGAGGCAGCATCAACGACCGCCGGGGTGATGCTTCCACAAGCCGGCCACGGCGGCTGGAGGATCTCCCCGCCTGGGAGGGCCTCTCCGCCAAGTTCGAAGGCCAGGCCATCGGCAGCGACATCCCCGGCGTGCAGGGCTCGATGTGGGGCGCCTACCAGGCCGTGACGGAGCATCTGTCCCATGACGCCGGCCGGGCCCGGGATCCGGTCGAGGCCGCCCGCCAACGACTGGAGGGGCTGTGGTTCGGTAAAGCTGCCACCACCCTCACCCAAGCCCATGAGCTGGCGCTGGCGGCTACCCGCAGCTGATGGGGCCTACGGCCAAGAGGGGGGGGCCTACGGCCGGGGGTGTGGTGAAGACGGAAGAGGAAAGGGGCAAGGGCTCTGACCTCCTTGCCCGGCTTTGTCCACACCAGCGGGCTGTGACGACCGCCGAGGCCCCCCAATGGTGTCATGCATTCCGGTGGGCTTTTGCTTGGCCAGAAGGCTTTGCGCAGAGGGGGCGGATCTGGAGGTTTGTTCCCCTCGGTCCTGCCCATGCGGCCGAGCTGGTGCTGCCGCTATTCCCCCGAGCCCGTAGCTCCTGGCGCTCTGGCGCTGGTCAACCACCTGAGTCGTGCTGGCTTGCAAGCGAAGCCCCCAGAGCCCGAAAGCAGCGGATCCGATCCGTTGAGTCCAGTCCTTTCCGACCATTTCCAACACCTTCCGCACCTGATCGGTGCCAATCATTCCTATGACTTCCTACGAACCCAACTTCTGGAGCACCATCGCCACCTTCTGCCGTGAGCTGGCTCCGGTCAGTGGCGCGCTGCTCGATTCGATCGGCCAGACCGCTGCGGCAATCGATCGAGCCGGGTACGAGTCCTGCTCACTCAGACCAGAACTGGAAATGGAGAACCAGCAAAGTCTAACACCCGAGAACGAAGGATCAAAACGTGAGAGGCATAGTCGCAGGGATACTCACAGTGAATGAAGTAGTGGTAAGTAGAGGAAAGGTCTTCTAGGATGTGGCTGCACTAACATGCTAAATTGATGACCGGTGGAATTGATCAGCCCTACCGGCCTGATTTAGCAAGAAGAGTGCTCCTATAGGAGTGCGAGTATGAACTTCTAAGGTTGTGATGATCGCCATAGTTGCGTGCACATAAGAAGGCATTCTTGCGGATCTGATCAGCCCGAGTGGATTCTAATTGCCGAGAGAGGCAGGGTGCAGCTATTCAATGAAACCGTTCTTCAGAAAAATGGTAGACACCACGGGAAGAAGTATTCGCTCAGAACTTCGGCCGCGAAGTTCATGCATGGTTCAGCGACGATCCCCTTATGTATCCGATCTTACAAGTAGTACATGGGTCCGCATGGGAAGGTTTGCTCCGCGATGTGCCTCACAAAACTGTGCTATGAACGGAGTCCTCACTCGTTGGACTGCAAGGCTTGGTAGCTTGTGCGGGCCGATCAGTAACTGAGGAGCTCGATGCCGGACCAGCCTAAATTCTGTTCTACGCACTTGATTGTTCGCCAAAGCTCAAAACATGATTCTCAATCAGAAGACTCTTGAAAAGTTGAGGCAACTGATCAATGAAGAGACTGAGTATAGGACAGGGCAGAAGCTTGTGCAATTCTTCAACAACCTTGGATTCAGTGACAGCTATGGTCATGGTTTTCCATCACGATGGGCATACACTGATGAAAAGCTTGCTAGGCTCAACGGAACTCCTGGGATTGAAAAATGCTTACGGAATCTATTCTCACCGGTTAACTTTGTAGGCCAGTTTGATAATCTTGATAAGCTCCTAGACGAGTTCAATCAATATCTGGCTTTTGACACCTGGGAAGTCGTAAGAGAAGGTGCCGATCTGCGGTTTGCACGTGTTGATAAGAATCAGATTGCGGCCACTATGGTCAAGCCTGAGCTTGGCGAAGAGGATCAGTTTCTCAAACGAGAGTTTTCTGATTTATCCATTGATGCACTTGGACTTGAGGGGAGTTTAGTTGATGTGCTTAATCAGAGAGTAAATGAGATTGAGCAATGCTTCCAAGCAGGTGCTTACCTATCTGTACTAATACTAGCTGGAAGCACCTTAGAAGGTCTGTTGCTTGGAATTGCTGGAAAGCATCCACGACATTTCAATCAAGCTCAAGCATCCCCCAAGGGCTCGGATGGAAAGCCTATGAAGTTTCATAAGTGGAACCTGGAAGCTCTGATCGACGTGGCAGCTGAACTAAGGTTAGTTGAGCATGATACAAAGAAGTTTAGCCACACACTGCGCGACTTTCGAAACTACATCCATCCGTTTGAGCAGATGAGCAGTGGATTCACCCCTAGGGAGGGCACGGCAAAGATATCATTGCAAGTCTTAAAGTCTGCAATTCATGACATTAGAAAAGGTATCAGCATGCTGGCTGTATAGTATTTTAACTTATCCACGCCCCCTCCGCAGGGTCTTCTTGTGCAGCTGACACTCAATGCGGCTAGATAATGGCAAGCGATACACACCCAATATAGAAATGGAGCCGTGAAATGCCCTTGTACAGAGTTAACTTAGAAGAACTTAAAGAAATTCTGAATCCACTTGATGGCGAAATGTGGAAATGCGGAGCCATTCCTGAAAGTCAAATATTACAGGCTTTTTCCAGCAACGTCACAGAGCATAGATCTTGGGAGGGTGACAGAGTTGTAGCAGAGGTTATGACTCTGGAAGAGGCGCGAAGATACCACGTAAATCGTATTGCCACGCTGATGAGGCAGGAATCCCAGTTTGATCGAATCGTGTTAATGCTTGAGAATCATACCGAAAACATAAAGGCAACTCTCAACGATGGAAACCACCGGCTTGCAGCCGCTTATGTTCGTGGAGATGATTCAATTCAAGCGATAATTGCAGCCTCAAATCCAACAGGGATATTTACAATTCTTCCGAGATCGGTTCGTATAGATAACGAAGATGCGGCATCCTGAAATAAGGATAGATCGCGCGTAGCCACGATGTATCCGGTGTTGGACAAGCCCTTTGAAGCTTTTTAGCAGCCACATACGGAAGATACGTCTCGCCAGAATCCAGGTCTTGATCGGATTCCCCAGTCTGGAGAATGTTAGGCAGTTGGGTTTCACAAGTGCTGCTCTTATCTGTTGATCTTCCACAGCCACAATAGACCAGCGACTGTGACTGCTGACGTTGGTCACAATCGAAATAAAGCACAAGAGATGCTTTCAGGCTCTCAATCTACGGATATGATCAGCTTCTCATGATGAAGGCGGTATCTTCTATGCAGGCTTTCTCGATCGTGCAGCCTATCCCCCCCCCCCCCTAACCCTCGGACAGGCCGGACACCCCGGACAGGGGGGGGGGGCTGCCCCTCTCATAGTTTGCTGCTCTGCAGGAGAGAGGGGGATCTCATCTAAATGACTTGATTGGGGGGTGTCCACCCTGTCCGGGGTGTCCGGGGTGATGTGTGGACTGAAAAGAGTGAGCATGCGCTGCCCTGTTCGACCCTTGTCCGGGATCCACTTCGCCATGTCCGCTCGATGCCTGCATGGGTAAGCGCTCGGGAGCCTCTGTTGGCATGTGGCCACCAGCCTCGGCAATCTGCTGCTTGGCTGATCGATGGCACAAAGGCGATCACCCCCGTCAGCAGCATCAACACGCAAATGGTCGCCTACGCCGAGAGCGTCCTGGCGGAGTTCCCCCGAGGACGCCTCCCTCAAAGGACCGATGCAGCTGCTGGCCAGTCTGAACCGCTCCGGCATGGGGCCCGCCCAGATCGTGGCGGTGGAGAACCTGGAGGCCAGTTCCCGTGACGGACGCCCCCGAGCCCTCATCCAGATGGCATCCTGAAGGCTCAGACCTGCGCTCCCCGTTGACCCACGCCGCTGAAAACCCACAGAGCGACGCTGACGCCGACGAGGAGATTCACGACGAGTTCATCGGGTCTCTGGAGGCCCTGGGCGGCCGAGCGGCTAATGGCAGGCTTCGTGAACTGCTCGGCTGGGACGAGGCCGTCTATGACGCAGTCAAAAAGAAGTTGGTGAGCAAGGGGAGAGTGGTCCCTGGCCGTGGTCGAGGCGGCTCAGTCGCCATCGCCTCCGTAGCCGGCACAGGGGTTGGGGTGGCATCTTCTGGAGGCCCCCCCTCAACGTCGCCGCGTCCTGTGGTCAGTGCCCCGCCCCTCGGCCCCCAGCCCACCGGCAAGCAGAACCTCTCGGCCTTCATCTGGTCGGTCGCCGACCTGCTCAGAGGCGACTACAAGCAGAGCGACTACGGCAAGGTGATCCTGCCGTTCACGGTGCTGCGGCGGCTGGACTGCGTGCTGGAGCCCACAAAAGCTGCCGTGCTGGAGGAGAAGACCCTGCGCGAAGGCCAGGGCCTGGACCCCGAGCCCTTCCTGCTGCGCAAGTCAGGACAGAACTTCTGCAACACCTCGCCGATGGACATGAAGGTCCTGATGGGGGACCAGGACAACATCGGCGAGAACCTGCGGGCCTACATCCAGGCGTTCACCCCGGCGGTGCGGGACATCTTCGAGAGCTTTGAGTTCCACCTGCAGGTGGACCGGCTGGAGAAGGCAGGGCTCCTGTACATGGTCTCCGAGAAGTTCGCCCAGATCGACCTCCACCCCGACAAGGTCAGCAACGCCGAGATGGGGCTGGTGTTCGAGGAGCTGATCCGCAAGTTCGCGGAACTCTCCAACGAGACCGCCGGGGAGCACTTCACCCCTCGGGAAGTGATCCGGCTGATGGTGAACCTGATCTTCATCGAAGACGACGACGCCCTGACACAGCCCGGTATCGTACGAAGCCTCTATGATCCAGCCGCGGGCACCGGCGGGATGCTGAGCGTCGCTGAAGAGCACCTCACAAGTCATAACCCCACGGCCCGGCTGGTGTTGTCAGGTCAGGAGCTGAACCCCGAGTCCTACGCCATCTGCAAGGCGGACATGCTGATCAAGGGGCAGGACATCAACAACATCTGCTTTGGCAACACGCTGTCCGACGACCAGCTGCCGGAAGCGAAGTACGACTACATGCTCTCCAATCCGCCGTTCGGGGTGGAGTGGAAGAAGATCCAGAAGGAGATCCAGCGGGAAGCGGAGCTGATTGGCTTCAGCGGTCGTTTTGGCCCTGGTCTGCCCAGGGTCAGCGATGGCTCGCTGCTGTTCCTGATGCACCTGATCAGCAAGATGCGTCCTGCCATGGAGGGTGGCAGCCGCTTCGGGATCGTCCTCAACGGCTCGCCGCTGTTCACTGGTGGGGCGGGATCCGGGGAAAGCGAGATCCGCCGCTATGTGCTGGAGAACGACCTGGTGGAGGCGATCATCGCCCTGCCCACTGACATGTTCTACAACACGGGCATCAGTACCTACATCTGGATCCTCACCAACCGCAAGCCAGAGGCGCGCAAGGGCAAGGTGCAGCTGATCGATGCCAGCAGCTACTGGCAGAAGATGCGCAAGAGCCTGGGCAGCAAGCGCAAGGAGCTGGGCCCCGAGCACATCGAGGCGATCACCCAGCTGTTCGGCGCCTTCGAGGAAGCGGAGAAGGATGGTAAGCCGATCAGCAAGATCTTCCCCAACGAAGCCTTCGGCTACCGCACGATCACGGTGGAGCGCCCCCTTCGGGATGAGGCTGGCAAGGTGGTGATGGGACAGAAAGGCAAGGCGAAGGGCAAGCCGCAGGCTGACAGCAACCTTAGGGACACCGAGAACGTCCCGCTCTCCGAAGACGTGGAGACCTACTTCGAACGGGAAGTACTGCCCCATGTGCCGGACGCCTGGATCGACCACGACAAGACCAAGGTGGGCTACGAGATCCCCTTCAACAGGCACTTCTATGTGTTCACCCCACCTAGGCCACTGGAGGTGATCGACGCCGAGCTCAAGCAGGTGACGGATCGGATCTTGGAGATGATCGGGGGGCTGACGGCGTGAGCTTTCCGAGGTATCCGGCGCATAAAGACAGTGGGGTGGAGTGTCTGGGGGAAGTGCCGAAACATTGGGATGTCAAACCGCTTAAGCGACTTGCGGACATTCAGACTGGACTAGCCAAGGGCAAAAAGGTTGAACCCGAGGGCAGCATGGAGGTGCCATTTCTGAGGGTGGCAAATGTTCAGGACGGCTTCTTAGATCTGAATGACATTCACACAATCCAAATTCCGGAGACGGCTCTTGACAGATATCTTTTACGGCCAGGTGATGTACTGATGAATGAAGGAGGAGACTTTGACAAGCTGGGGCGTGGCTGCATTTGGAACGGCGAGATCAGACCTTGTATACATCAGAACCATGTTTTCGCGGTTCGCCCCCATTCGATTTCTTCCGCTTGGTTGAACGTCTACACCTCCTCCAAGCAGGCCAACTCGTATTTCATTGGCCGCTCCAAGCAAAGCACAAATCTGGCATCCATCTCTTCTTCAAATCTGATGGATCTTCCAGTCCCCGTTGCTCCGATTGTTGAGTCCACCCAGATCCTCAGCTTCCTCGACCACGAAACCGCCAAGATCGACACCCTGATCACCAAGCAGCAGCGGCTGATCGAGCTGCTCCAGGAAAAGCGCCAAGCAGTCATCTCCCATGCCGTCACCAAGGGGCTGAACCCTGATGCGCCGATGAAGGACTCAGGCGTGGAGTGGCTGGGGCAGGTGCCGGCGCATTGGGAGCTGAAACGACTCAAGCATATCTCGCCTAGCTTGACTGTGGGAATCGTCGTAGACCCAAGTTCGTATGTCACTGATGACGGCCTGCCGTTCATCTATGGCGGCGACATACGTGAAGGAGTAATCGACTGGGAGAACTCCAGACGTATATCATCCGAGTCAAGTACTAAGCAGTCTAAGACACAACTCCGCGCGGGAGACTTGCTCATGGTACGCGTCGGTGCACCTGGTGTAACAGCAGTAGTTCCCGCTCAATGTCAAGGCGGCAATTGCGCATCTGTCATGCTCATCCGACAGGGACTGTTTTCATCGCAATGGCTTTGCTGCGTGCTGAACACGCGTATTGTACGTTTTCAAGTCGAGGTTGTGCAATACGGGGCCGCCCAAGAGCAGTTCAATATCAGCCATGCGGTGAACTTCTGGGTTCCAATGCCACCCCGCGAGGAACAGGATCTAATTGCTGCAGCGTTAGCCCCCGAGTTGAAAAGAACTGATTCCTTGATGGGCAAAGCCCAACACGCCATCGACCTCCTCCAAGAACGCCGCTCTGCCCTGATCTCTGCCGCCGTCACCGGCCAGATCGACGTGCGGGGCCTGGTCGACATGACCGAGGCTAGAAACTAGAATGGCTCGCATGGACTTCATGGAATGCCTTCCGGCGGACTGCCCGCCTCCGAAAGCGGAAAGGCTCATCTCTGAGAAGGTTGTATATAGGATTGTCAATGAGTGCCCGCCAACTATCGATGACTTTCGTTCGCAGCGACAAGAAAGGCCACGTGCAAGATTTAATCTGCCTGAATGCTTGGTCTGCGGGGTGTCTGTTTTCGCAGATCAGAGTCGCGCAATGGAAACTGCAAAACTGCCTAAATTCAGGTCCAAAGGGATGCGTGTTGCAAAGGTAAAGCTTATGCCTGACTCTGGCTACATCCTAAAAACAGGTAGCGTAAGTCATTATACATTCTGGCCGTTTGCGAGTTTCAAGCCACTTGCAGTTGCCGAAGAGGTTTCATCATGAAAGCCATTGAGTTTACAAAGGTTCTGCTCTATTGTGATGGGCCTCAGATTGTAGAGGCTCAAGATGAGATTGGCGGCAGCTATATTGCATTGCTGGTCGATGACGTTGATGGCTTTGACAGGTACTTAGTATGTGGCGTTCATCCTCACCGCCTCAGAGGTTTTAGAATAGGGAGCCTTGATCTTAGGAGCTTGCTTCTTGAGAGCTCAGGTGTGGAATGGGGATTGGTCACGGTTACAGATGACATGGTGGGATCTTTTCTTCGCCCTGAAACTCGCACTGGTCGGATATGTGATGAATTCTTGCCGGACGAAGGCTTCTATTTGCACGAAGCCCATATTGTTGACGAAGCAACTGCTAAAGCACATGAACGAAATAACTTGGTTCTTGAGATTGGTGTTGAGCCGCCAGAGTCTGCAATTGGACATCGAATTCATGCTGAGACATTAGCGGGTCTGTTAATCAACTTTCAGACGCTTATCAAGCACTCGTACAGAAGAGTTATGCGGGATCTCCCAGGCGGCCTGCGCTCATCTCTTTCTCAACCGAATGGGCATGTTATGGACGTGTTTGTACCTGCTGCTGCTGGTTCTTTTGCTATTTGGCTTGAATCTTCTGACTCAGAAGGTGCATGTAGCTTTACCAATCTGTTTGAAGAAAGCCCACTGCACCAAGCACTAGATATAGTGCATGAATTCTTTTCTCATAGCGATAACATTGTTGAGACTATCAAGCTTGCGCGATCGTACAAAGGCCATCTCTCCGGGTCGTATCTTCGACTTCTCAACTTCCTGAAAGATAGCAATACTGGATTGGAGTATTCCTGGGCCACCCCGCGTTCAAGTACATCAAAGGTTGGCAAAATAAGCATTGATCAAGTTGCTCATTTGGTAGCCGCGCTTTCTGGTGTTTCAAATCTTGGCACTGAAGAGATTGAGCTAAGAGGTCAGGTTGATAAGGCAGATTCTACTGGGAGGAGTTGGCGACTTAGAGATGGCTCTATTATCTACTCTGGCTCTGTTAGAGATGATGGCCCAGATCTTGACGGAATCGTGATCGGCGAGCGATACTTGTTTCGATGCCTAGAAAAGATCGAGGCGATTGAAGGCACGGGACAAGAACAACGAAGTCTTTACCTGGTAGAGCGAGAAAGGTTAGACCAAGCAGCTGAAGCGTGACTCATGGATTTGCATTCACTTCACAACTCAACAATCCTGGGCTCCGTATCTTCTCGCATAGAGCGATATCTGTGACACTCCACAAGGAAATCAACTTTGAGGTGGAGATTACCCAGTACTTGGGCGCCAACGGCTGGCTCTGTGCCGAGGGCGACGCAGCCCACTACGACCGCAAGCTGGCCCTCTTCCCCCCAGACCTAATCGCCTGGGTCCAGGAGACCCAGCCCAAAGCCTGGGAGACGTTGCAGAAGAACCACGGCTCCAAGGCTGCAGACACTCTGCTGCAGCGGGTCCGCAGCCAGCTGGATCTGATCGGCACGCTTGATGTGCTTCGCAATGGCGTCGAACTGCTGGGTCTGAGCAAGGCCCTCAAGCTGGCCGAGTTCAAACCAGCCCTGGGGCTCAACCCCGAGATCCTGGCCCGCTACAAGGCCAACCGCCTGCGGGTCGCCAGGCAGGTTCGCTACTCCCTCCACAACGAGAACAGCATCGACCTGGTGCTGTTCCTCAACGGCATCCCAGTAGCAACCGTCGAACTCAAGACCGACAACAACCAGTCGATAGAAGACGCGATCTGGCAGTACAAGAAGGACCGCAATCCCAGGCCGCCGGGGCACACCCCCGAGCCCTTGCTCACCTTTCCCAGTGGCGCGTTGGTGCACTTCGCCGTCAGCAACCGCGAAGTCCGCATGACCACCAGGCTTTCGGGCTTTGGCACCGTGTTCCTGCCGTTCAACAAGGGCAGCGAACCCGGTGGCAAGAACTGCGGTGCCGGCAACCCCCTCACCAACGGCCACCGGACCGCCTACCTCTGGGAGGAGGTCTGGCAGCGGGAGAGCTGGCTGGAGATCCTGGGCCGCTATTGCATCGCCGAGCGCAACAAGAAGAAGCAGATCTCCCGGGTCCTCTTCCCCCGCTACCACCAACTGGTCGTCACCCGAATGCTCCAGGAGGCGGTGCTGGCCGAAGGGCCTGGCCAGAAGTACCTGATACAGCACTCCGCCGGCTCTGGCAAGACCAACTCGATCGCCTGGACCGCTCACTTCTTTTCCGAGCTGCACGACGCCAGCGAGCAGAAGGTCTTCGATTCGGTGCTGGTGGTGAGCGACCGCAACGTGATCGATACCCAGCTGCAGGAGGCCCTGGAGTCCTTCCAGCGCAAGAAGGGGGTTGTCGCTTCCGTCACCAGTGACGACGGCAGCAAGAGCACCAAGCTCGCCGAAGCCCTCAGTGGCGACAAGAAGGTGGTGGTCTGCACGATTCAGACCTTCCCGTTTGCCCTGCAGGCTGTGCGCGATCTGGCAGCCACCGGTGGCAAGCGCTTTGCCGTGATCGCCGATGAGGCCCACAGCTCCCAGAGCGGGGAAACCGCCAACAAGCTCAAGGAGGTGCTCTCCGCCGCCGAAGTGGCCGACTTGGAAGACGGCGGTGAGGTCTCGATCGACGATCTCCTGGCTGCCCAGATGGCATCGCGGGCCAGGGAGAGCGGCATCACCTACGTGGCCTTCACCGCCACGCCCAAGGCCAAGACCCTCGAACTCTTCGGTAGACGCCCCAACCCCAGCGAGCCCGCTGGTGAGGGCAACCTCCCCGAGCCCTTCCACGTCTATTCCATGCGGCAGGCGATCGAGGAGGGCTTCATCCTCGACGTGCTGCAGAACTACACCAGCTACAAGCTGGCTTTCCAGTTGGCCCAGCAGGGGCAGGTCATCTCTGATGAAGAGGTGGAGCGCAGTGCGGCCCTCAAGAAGCTAATGGGGTGGGTCAAGCTCCACCCCCACAACATCGCCCAGAAGGTGGCGATCATCGTGGAGCACTTCCGCCAGTTCGTCTGGCCCCTGCTGGACGGCAAGGCAAAGGCCATGGTCGTGGTCGGCAGCCGCAAGGAGGCGGTGCGCTGGAAACTGACCATCGACAAGTACATCACCGAGAAGGGCTATGCCCTCGGCACCTTGGTGGCCTTCAGCGGCGAGGTCACTGACCCCGAGAGCGGTCCCGATGGCTTCACCGAACGCAGCCAGACCCTCAACCCAGGGCTCAAGAGCGACATCCGCGAAGCGTTCAAGGGTGTGGACTACCAGATCCTGCTGGTGGCCAACAAGTTCCAGACCGGCTTCGATCAGCCCCTGCTCTGCGGCATGTACATCGACCGCCGGCTGGCTGGACTCCAGGCGGTGCAGACGCTTTCCCGCCTCAACCGCTGCTACCCAGAGAAGGAAACCACCTTCGTGGTCGACTTCGTCAACGACCCCAACGACATCCTGACGGCGTTCAAGACCTACTACTCCACAGCCGAGCTGGCTTCAGCGACAGACCCTGCTCTGATCCTTGACCTCAAGACAAAGCTCGACGTTCAGGGCCACTACGACGAGTTCGAGATCGAGCGCGTCGTGAAGGTGCTCCTGGATCCAGCCAGCAAGCAGAGTCAGCTGCAAGGAGCCCTGGAGCCTGTGGCCCAGCGGTTGATGAACGCCTACAAGGAGGCCCGCCTGGCCTTCAGGCAGGCCGAGGAGATCAACGACGCCGATGGGCTCAAGGCCGCCAAGGATGAGCTGGCCGCGCTGGCGCTGTTCCGCAGCGACATGGGCACCTACGTGCGCCTCTACACCTTCCTCTCCCAGATCTTCGACTACGCAAACACGGGACTGGAGAAGCGGGAGATGTTCTACAAAAGACTCTTGCCGCTATTGGAGTTCGAGCGGGAGGTCAACACGGTGGATCTCTCCAAGGTGGTGCTCACGCATCACCACCTGCGCGACCTCGGTCAGAAGAAGCTGGATCTGGAGCAAGGGGAAGCCGTGCCCATCCCTGGCATCGCCCCTGGTGGTGGGTCGGTACAGGACAAGCAGAAGGCTCTTCTCTCGGAGATCATCGCCAAACTGAACGATCTGTTCACCGGTGACCTGAGCGACGACGACAAGGTCATCTATGTGGGTACGGTGATTCGAAGCAAACTTCTGGAATCCAAAACTCTCCAGCAACAGGCGGCTAGCAACAGCAAGGAGCAGTTCGCCAATTCACCTGATCTGGCAAGGGCGCATCAGGACGCGTTAATTGATGCGCTCGATGCTCACCAGACTATGAGCACCCAGGCACTAAACAACCCTGATCTTCAGCGGCGGATGCTGGAGTTGCTGCTAGGCAGCTTTGGGCTGTGGGAGGAGCTAAGGGAAAAGAGTTCTGGGAAGACATGAGGCTTGACCACCCTCTGAGAGGATCACTCACCGGTGACTGTGACGATGCGTTCGAGGGGCCAGCCATCGGCATCGAAGTGCCAGAGTTAGCGGATCATGGTGGAGGAGGGGCTGGTTACAGGGCTCCCGGCGGCGTACAGGGCAAGCGTTGACGTCCGGTCCTGCCACTCACCCTCCCCCCCCCCGAGCACGCGACCCCGCTGACTCAGTCGCTGGAGGTGTTGATTACCGGCTGAACCGGACTGGGCGGACAGGGTCCGGACAGGGTATCGCCGCCCCGCTCTCCCCAGTTCCAAGCTCACTACGGACTTGCCGGACAAGGCGGACACCCCATTATCTGATATTTGATGAATCCTCCCGCCCTCTTGTAGATCCGAAAGCATTGAGAGGGGGGCAGTGCCCCTGACCGGGGAGTCCGGGCGGTCCGTCTCGGGTAGGAGGCGCCCCATTGTGACAGCAGGTGGTGGAGTTTCACCCCGAGCGGGAGCCAGTGCAGCCTCCAACGGCATCGGCCCAGACCAAGTTGCGTAGGATCGGCAATCAACCTTGCTCGGATAAGAGAATCAGATCAATGGGTATTTAGAGCTTGCTCCGCAAGGCGCTGGCCAATATCCTATTGACTATTGCTAGTCCGAGTTCCCCTCATTGGATCATTTAGCCTCTTCGGGGGCAGCATGTAACGTTCTGAGCCATAGATCTACTTACGTGCCTGCACTGACGGTCTAGAGGCAATAATTGGCCTCGCCCGCTACTTCCGGATGCCAAGCAATGTAATACCTTTCAGCGCATTGAGAGGCTGCGTCCCACTTAGGTTCTACATTAAACTGAACTCTGCTCCTCTTGGACTCATCAGTGATATCAAGCGCCCAGTCAATCCAAGAAAGCCATTAGATTCTCATTCCTAAAGGGACTTGGAGGACTCACGCCAAGGTCGTGAACGATCACAACGATCGCTGATCCTTGACATTTTGTTGCGGCAGATTCCTGCAGGTGACTCCCGATCAACCCATGGTCTGCAGAAGCCATTATCTTGGATTGGTTCCGTGTAGGAATAGACCCTACTCGGACATTCTGAGATGCTGATCAGGAGGTTGTGCTTAGGCAAAGACTTGTGCGGCCAGAGTAGAGTGCAGGTATTATCCCACGAAACCCTGCAGTAACTGCTGGTACTCATGGGAAGTCCTGGCCCAAGCAACGAGTTTTCAATGAGTGCCGCCGACGCTGCTAAGAGGATCGTGGAAGGGAGTGGAAATTCATTCCATGCCAGAGTGGCTCGGAGGCTGCAAAATAACGATTGGTTCGTTCTAATTAGCCCATACTACATGGATCAAGCGCAGAGCAAGGCCCGCGAGATTGATCTAATCGCTGAAAAGTCGGTTTCAATCAGAGATCACTTCGGGAAGCTAATGGGGAATGGAGTTGTACGACTTTGCATCGAGTGCAAGTTTATCGCCGCAACCTCCGTATTCTGGTTTACGGACAAGGACACAGTCTCCGCTCAAGAACTTGTTTGCCGCAGCGGCAAGTCCCTACGAGATAGCGCCTATACCAATAATCACCACTATTTGTCGACGTGCCAGTCGGTCGCGAAGATCTTTCAAACAGAGTCAAAGTCGCAAGAGCAAGAACCAATATACAAGGCTCTGAATCAAGTCTTAAGTGCTCATGTTAACATGAGGAAACGACCTCTTGCTGATCCAAGTCTTCGCACAAGTAGTGGCGGCATCAGATTTCTCCTGAACTATCCTGTTGTTGTTTGTAGCGACTTCTCAAGACTATATCGTACTGAATTCTTCGAGGATGCGGAGCCTGTCACTATTTCGGACAACTTTCAACTAGAGGTTCAGTATGCCTTTGCGGAATCAACTGGCAGTGTAAAGGACGAGTACTTCCTGATTGACTTCGTGGCATTCGAGCTCCTAGACGACTTCCTAGAAAAAGTCATCCATAATGCTGAGGTCTTGGCATCTATTCTCAAGTACAGGCCCTAATTCTTATGTGCTCACTGTGACCGAAGGCTCATGACCATTGTCGCCCGCATCGATGCACCTGAGATGGCGCAGTCGCCCTATGGGCAGTAGGCCCAACACGCCTTCCAGGCTCTCCTCCCTGTCGGCTCCACGGTGACGCTGAAGACCCAGACCAAAGACCGTTATGGCCGGACCGTCGCCGAGGTCTTCACCGCTGACGGGCTGAACGCCGGCCTGACCCTGGTTCAGCAGGGCAACGCCTTCGCCTACCGGCAGTACCTGAAGCAGTGCGATGAATGGGCCTACCTCGATCGGGAGAAACTGGCAGAGCGCTACCGGCTCGGCGTTTGGAGATCAGCAAGCGGCATCGAACGCCCATGGGGTTTCAGGGCTGCAAGGCGGGGTGGCCAGAGCCAGCCGGCGCCAAGACCTCAGCGCCCGGTGAACCTCACGATCATCAACGGTGCGCCTGCCTCAGCGCCAAGCTCAGGACGGCGTTGGTACTGCAGGAATGTTGGGTCATGGGAACGATCTCAGCAGCTGCTGAGAGAGGGGCATACGTATTTGGATGGTGACGGGGATGGTGAGGCTTGCGAAGCACTGAGGTGATTGGCACTAAGACAGCTACAGGTGGTCTTGTGGTCGTTCGGTGAGGACGAAGAAACCAACAGCCATCCACCTCACACCATCCTGCGGATGAAGCCATGGCACCGCTGCCCAGCTGACATTTGGTATTTTTGTAAGCAGATGGTTCTTAGATCGAAGCAGGGACTAGATTGATCCTATATGTTAGATGATTTCACCATGAGTGGCATGTTGGATCCTGGCGGATTAAGCCAAAGCCGTGAAATCAACGAAGCAGTGCGCAGATATAAGCAACCCTTTGCTATGGAGATTGTCAAATGCCATAAGCGATACCTTGCTGGCGATCACGAACAGCTCGACGAATTCGGCCGAAGCCATTACGCGACCAGTATTGGCACCATTGTCTTTTCTTTGCCTAAAGCCCCGCCATGGTTTGCAGTAGTTCAGCTACCGCAGGAACTGTAACTGACAAAAGTCTTTGCTTGATGAAGAAATGAAGTCTAATCGTATTACTGATTCAAGTAAGCCTTGAGAGGAATGTACATCTGCAGCTTAGATCCTGAGCTCACCTAGTCTCTATGTCAAGAAACCCGGTGAGTAATTCTCTAGTGGCTTTTCCTCAGGAGTGAAGTTTTATTGGCTGCTACTGCCTTGCAATGGCTGCTTGAGGGGAAACCCTATTCCTACCCAATGCTGATGGTTGCAGCACAGCTTCATACTTCTGAGAATGTGTTCTTTGCGAAGCGCCCGGCCCACAAAAAAGTTATACCTCCATTCGGTAGTGGGCTCCTCCTTGATGGTCCAGGAAATCTGCGAATGGGAAATTGACAGCCCGACGCCGCTAAGGCAGTGTCATGAGGGGCGTACCCGAGCGATACTCACAGCCTAAAGAAGGAAGTCGAGCTTACCCAAGATATTGGCGGCACTAGTATTATCTTTGATGGAACCTATGAAGCCCTTATCGCATAGCTGATCAAAACTGGAAACATTTCCTTGTTATTTAGAATGTCTTGGTGGTTGCTCATGAATGCGTGCGGCCTCTTGATTGCAAATAGATCTATTCAAGATCATCTCTTCTACATCGAAGCGTAATGGCTGTGGTAGGACTTTTTGAGTCGAGCATTCAGAGACAAGTGTGTTCTTCTGCTTTCGACTGCCGTTGACATTGCACTACAGTGACCCCAACACCCGTCTTACCTTATCTCATGAACATCTTACTAAGTGAATCTGCGGTTCGGGCTTATGCAGATGAATACATTGACTTCATCAAGGATTGTTTGCAGAGGTTTGAAGTCTTTTGCGCCTTGCGTTTAGGGAAGAGTCACAAAGAGTATGAAGACCGGCTAGGTGTTCTTGAACTCGGTTACCAGCAGCTGACTCGCGATACTCCTTCGCTTGGGAATAGGGTTTTGAGTATTTTAATCCGACAGATCTCCGAGCTTATCGAGTTGGGTGAGGCTTTAGATATAACTGCCGGTAGATGTGAAGTCTTAATCAGATGGTTTCTTACGGTTGACGAGAGCCTATTCCGTAGAGACTATCTTGACTGCAGAGCAAGAAGCTTGGCTAGAACTACGTACTCAGATCCTCTTTTTCTCGAGATCGACAAGTTGATTGAGGACGCAAACTATGACTCGGCGATTGTTGAGGTGTTCAAGATCCTTGAATGTAATTTGAGGCACTTAGTGCAACCTGCTTCTCAATTGCATGGTCAGAACCTACTGCGGAAGGCGTTTTCAGGTGAAGAGGGGACCTTGAAGGTTGCAGGGAATCTAGGTGAGCAAAAGGCGCTTGCAGATCTTGCTGCGGGTGTATATGGGCACTTCAGAAATCCATCAGCTCATAGGCATGTCTTTAGCCCGGATCTTGGAACACTTGTAAATATGATAATCTCCCATGACAAGCCTTTGACCTACCATGATGAAGTGACGGCTCAGACTGTTATAGCTGTTGCAGCCCTTTTGATTAAGTCATCAACAATACTCGCCATCCAGAATAACTTAGTCAATGAAGATGGACGTAGCATGCTTCCATTTGGATCTGTATAGCTATGTCCACTAACCGCGCTGAATGAGCTTAGCTGATTTGGGTGTACCGTTAGGATAAACCATTAACCTCTGGAGGGAGGGAATGCCCCTTACCTGGATGATCATGCACAGCGTAAAGTGCCCGACTCAATGCCTAGAGTCCAAGTCCAAAGTAGCAGTGTTGGCGTTTGGTGGCGTCAAGACGGTCCGGAGACTGCCATCAACCATGCGGCTGACACTCTCCAATTGGACCTGTGGATGAAGATGCATTACGCGCAAGCTAGCGCCACAACCAGGAAGGCAAGGCGAAGGCCAAATCGGCAGTGCTGTGGAAGCCTGGGGGCGACGAACAGCTCCGGTGGTTAACCACTGAGGCCAACCATGCCCCTCCCTGGACCTCCAGTCAGCACCATTCTCGCCACCACCCCACCGAGCACGAATGCGGATGTCCTTGAGGTCCATCACCGTTTGCCAGGCCCAGACCTTCGGATAAATTCCCCGAGCGCTCCCTCTCCGCGACCCGGCTCACCCAGTGCAAGATGGTTCTTCTGGCGACTGTCATTCTCTAGAGACATCGTTCTCGAGGCAGCAACAGCTACGCATACTCTTGGAAGATCGTAATCGTAGGGACGGACATCTGCTCGAACACCTCAGGCTTGCGCCGATTACCAAGGACGTTACCTTGCCTCTATTGATGCCCTTGAATCATGGCCCTCACTGGATCTGATCTCCTCGCCAAAGTCAAAGAGCTGGGAGACGCCTCGAAATCCGATCTCGTTCGAGCCGCTGGTTACCTCAGCATCAAGAAGGACGGCAGCGAACGGCTGAACTTCACTGCTTTCTACGAGGCCCTGCTGGAGGCCAAAGGCGTCAGCCTTGGCGAAGGTGGTGGCAATGGCAAGGGGAAGGGTGGCCGGCGTCTGAGCTACGTCGCCACGGTGCAGGGCAACGGCAACCTGCTGGTGGGCAAGGCGTACACCGCCATGCTTGATCTCAGGCCAGGCGATGAGTTCGAGATCAAGCTTGGCCGCAAGCAGATCCGCCTGATTCCAGTCGGCGGAGCCGATGAGGACGAGTGAGACGCGGCCGATGAGGTTTCAGGTCCACATGGAGGGTGTCAATTCATCACCGTCATGGTGACTCACCACTCTGATCCGATGATGAGCGCCTAATCCCTACAGTGTCTCCTTGACCACCAAAGTCCCACTCCACCCCCGAGACCTTGGGGATGGAGCAGGCAATTGGGCGCCCCCCATCCTGGTGGCCACGCCTCTCATCAGGCCCGCCAGTGAACAAGAGGACGTGTTGGCCTGGCTCTCTGTTGATTCGTTAGAGGTGCCAGCCAGCTGCGTCGAGGTGCCAGAGGAAGCGGGGCATGGTGGTGGAGAGGCTGCTTACAGGATTCCCAGGGGCGGACAGGGCCATGGATTTCTTCCAGTCCTCCTCCTCGCCCCCCCCAGCACCCGAACCTGTCGACCCAATTGCTTGGTTGTCGATCGGCGGCAGGCTCGGACATGGTGGACTGGGAGTTGCCCCGGTCTGGATAACTTCGCACTTACGCTTACTCTCCTCCTCCCAGCTGCACATCTGCCATGGATATCTGATTCAAACAGGATCTAGACTAGAATCTAATCTGGCCTTTGTGGATATAGCCGAGACTGCCACAGTAATCAGTTTTGTACCAATCACCTTCTCTACCCTGAATAGGGATTGTGCCACGTGAAGTGACAGAGCAAAGAATACTGCCGTTCGGGGTTGATCGGATGTTGCTTGGAGGGTCAAAGACCACTGCTGCCCCAGAGGAGGAGACCGTGGGTGCATCTCCACTCGATATATCCCTGCAGACACGGGTGATCATGTTTCTGGTTGCCGCGGACTTGGGTCTGTGCGTTTTCATCTCAGGAAGGGTGACCCAGGTGCCCTCCGAGCAATTTGCGATCGATGAGATTCTCTCGTTTCCAAGGTAGTAAGCAAACTCGGCTTCTCCTCTCTTCGAGATCTGTCGAATTGTAGACAGATCTACACTTACCGTTTGTCCATCTATTGCAGTTCCTGCTTCATACAGACTAGAAGACGATGTGACCGACCTTGCTGGAGGTGCTTCTGATTCTGGCAGGGGCGGTGGAACTGAGGCCGGTTGGCGGATTACTTTGGCCTCCTCTGACGATTTATCTACTACTGAAGAATACGCATAAAAGATACCAAGATAAAAACCGTTGATTGCGATTGCGCAGGGAATACCAAGAATGAACCAGGGTGTCCATTTCCCCTGAACGCCACGGATTGCTGCCCAGGAAGCCAATGCACCGAGAGGGCCTGCCGTAAAAAGTCCTGCCAAGGCAGCAATGCCTTGCTCTAACCCTGTGACGGATCCCCGGACCAGAGTGGGAAACTGTTTCTCATCTATGGGGGAATTGATCCTTGACATAAAGAGATACTTGATTCTGACTACAACTTACCACGACCGGGAACGAGGTCTAATCAGGTATTTCTCTACTCCTGAATTAAGCCCATTGTTAGCTGTGTAGTGCCACCAGGTTGTTCCGGCTGACAAAGGGGTGTGAGGCCGACAGGGTTGTGGTGCGACCCAACAGCCCAAGACCTCACAACCCATGCATACACACCCCAATGCCCGCCTTACACAGATCGGTCGGGAACGCCTGATCCGGCAGCATCTCGATGAGGGCAGGAGCCTCGCTCAGCTAGCCGCAGACCACGGGATCAATGAGCGCTCCGCCCGCAAGTGGCTGGCGCGTTTCCGTTCAGGTGGGCCATCGGCCCTGGTGAATCGACGCAGCGTGCGACGGAGCCAGCGGCGGACGCTCGATCCGGAGCAACTGCAGGAGGCCGTGGAGCTCAAGCACCAGCGCTGCACCCTTCCGGATGATCGCTCGGCTGCTGCTGGTGCCGATCAGCACCATGGACCGGGCGATGCGGTGCCTAGGGCTGAACCGGCTGCGGAACCTCGACCTAAACCGCCGGTGCAGCGATACCAGTGGGAGCAACCGGGCGACACAATCCATGCCGACTTCAAACGGCTGGCCCGGTTTCACCGTGTTGGACACCGGAACGCCGGTGATCCACCCGAAGAAAGCTCCTCCGGCGGGGCTACGAGAAGGTGCAGTTTGCAGTGGATGACGCCACCTGCCTGTCTTACGTCAAGGTCTTAGCTGACGAGTAGGCTCCGACCACGGTGGGCTTCTTGAGTGAATTGGTGGCTTGGTTCGACAGACTGGGAATCGATTGCCGACGGGTGCTCAGCTAAAGCGGCCCTGTCTAAAGGGCCCAACGCAGTCTCCAGACTTGTCAATTTGACTTGCCTTGTGTAAGTTGACGAATCTTGACAAGTCTGTCTCTGGATCACCTGCATGAACCGAAGACCATGAGCCTTGCTGACAAGATTGCTAACAAGCTGTTCACATCTGCATTGTATGGAACGAAGCATGGAATCAATAAGCTACTCCATGGGAAGGAAAGGGCGGATGAAATCCGACTCAAGAAATACTTAGAGAGATTGCATTTTAACCGTAAGTTTTCCAGATACTTTGCATTCGCCATCACTTTGCCTTTTGCTCTTTTGGGGCTTTTCTCTTCCAGGCCTTGGTTCTTTCTAGCATTGCCAGTGGTCTGGGGGCTAGCGTATTCGCTTGCACGTGTTCACTGCAAAAATCCCTATAAGTAGATTCTGAGTTTCTTGCTGTCTAGTTGACTAGTCTCAGTATGTTGTTTGCTAACACGAGGATATTGGTCGCTACAGGGGTTGACTGGTATTGCTGGACCGCCCAAGTCGAGATTCTCTGAGATTGCTCACCACCCTTGAAGAGGTCCTGCAACTGAAAAGGAAGAGCCGGATCCACTGCCGCGAGTTCAAGGCCAGACTTGCCTTGTAAGCTCTCGGTTGTCGAATGAAGCCCTAGGACATCGTCGCCAATGGCGCGAAGTGGCTGGTTCAGTTGAGCCAGAGGAAGAAGCAGACGATTGAAGCATCGCCTCCACGCCCTCGGGGGGCCCGCAGGGTTGGTCAACCACGGAGGCCGGCCCGGCCCTTCCTTCCACATCCCCCACACAGCCTCGCCAGACCCACTCCACCCCCGAGACCTTGGGAATTGAGCAGGCCTTTGAGCAACCGCCGTCCTGAGGTTGGATCGACTCCTCAGGACTCCCAGTGAAGACCAGGACGTTCTCACCCTTGAGGGTGTCGATCCTTTCGATGGGTCAGCCCTCGGGGGCGAGGTGCCAGAAGTAGCGGGTCATGGTGATCGAGAGGCTGTCTACAGGGTTCCCATTGGTAGACAGGTCCAGCGACTATGGGCTGTAACCCATCCCCCCGAGCACGCGAACCTGTTGAATCATTGGCCTGGGCGTCTATCGCCTGCAGACTCGGACAGGGCGGACAGGTTGTCATCAAGGACCGGACACGGCAGGGCATCGTGCCTCTTCCCAGTCGCCTCCTCACTCCGGACTGCCCGGACAGGGCGGACACCCTCATCACAAGCCAATTAATGTGATCCCTCCCTCCCGTCTCCAGCAGACATACATAAGAGGGGCAAGCCCCCCCCCGTCCGGGGTGTCCGGGTGTCCGGCTCAGAGATGGGCGGGAAGCTCCGATCCCTGGCACCCGTGGATGGAACGTCTCCCCCCCCCCGAGGGCGGGATATTTCAACCACCATCTGCACCAGTTCTGGGCAAGAACCCTATCGGTACAGCCCAGGGAGTTCCGCTTGAAGCCGGGCCACCTTTGGCTTGTCGTGAAACACCACGTAGGGATGGGTGGGGTTGCGGGCCACGAAGTCCTGGTGGTAAGCCTCGGCGGGGGTAAAGCCTCTCGAGGTCTCCACCGTGGTGACGATCGGCTTCGTGAAGACCCCGGAACGGTTCAACTGGGCGATGTAGCCCGTAGCCACCCGCCGTTGCTCGGGGTTGGTGGGGAAGATCGCCGAGCGGTACTGGCTGCCCACGTCAGGCCCCTGGCGATTCAGCTGTGTGGGGTCGTGGGCCACCGCGAAGAACACCTTCAGCAGCTGGCCGTAGCTCACCCGGGCGGGGTCGTAGGTGATGCGGATGCCTTCGGCGTGGCCGGCAGCGCCTGAAGCAGTGCGATGAGTAGGCCTACCTCGATCGGGAGACGCTCGCCGAGCGCTACCGGGTTGGTATTTGGAGCTGGACGCTCAGCATTAGGCCTTGGCCAACCCCAAGCCATTGGCTCCAGCGGTGGCGATTCCTTGGCCTGCAACCCTCGACCTGCTCGAACAGTGGCTCTGAGTGCGGTCAATCAGGCGTGCCAAAACCTTCCGGTTGTCAAAGAAGGGCAACACATGCGCTCTCCAGCCGAACTGCTGTTAAATCTTAAATGAAATGGAAGACTCTGACGCTTTAACTGATCGTGGTAAAGTCTGGAAATTGCTTCAAAGGTCTCCTTTGCAAGAGCGTGTACGAAGACTTAATTTCAAAGTTAGAACGTGCTAGATCTTCAGAGATTCGGGCCAACGAACAGGTAAGGCAACTTGACAGTCAAGCTTCAGATTGGGAAGAAAGGGCTAGGCGCGCTTTGGCGCTTGGTGAGGAGGATCTGGCGAGGGTGGCTATAGCACAGCGATTGAAGTATCTGCAGGTCAGAGAAGAGCTTGTAGCTAAGCTTCCCGAGATTCAGTCTCTAAAAATCGAGTGTGAGGAAAACCTTAGAAGGGCCATCGAAGGCGATTCGAGAGAGACCGTAGTGAAAGTTGCCGGAGAGATTGAGAAATTGCTGGAAAAGCTGCAGGCCGCTAGGGCTTTTGGTGATGACCTTCTTGTTTTCATCATAGAGGAGAAGATCGAGGCTCATTTAAAGCTTGGTAGACAGGCATGGGAAGTCGCTTTCCCCGACAGTCCGTCTCGGCAGCAGTCTCCTAGGAACAGCGAATCAGGCCTGTTTGGTAGACAAGTGGTGGATTCTTCCAACAAGGAGATCGACCAAGCGCTTGAGCAATTGAAAAGACAGACTGACTCGCTATAGGAGGTGAGTCTGGCTACTTCACTTGCTAAAGGCCTGAGGTGGTCTGGCTGTCCTGGTTAGGGTCCATAGTTAACCTGTGAGTCGGGGCCCTGCCCCTGAGAAGGGTCCACCTCCCTTGAGCAATCCCCACACCCACCGCCCTGAGTTCAAGGCCAGGAACGCCATGGAGTCGATCAGTGGTCGCAAGACACCCCAAGAGATAGCCGCTGACCATGCGGTGCACCTGATCCAGGTGGCCCTGGGTAAGTTGCCGCCCGCTGAGGCAATATCGCAACGGCTTCGGGGAGGTGGACCGCATAGTTGGTCAACCACGGAGATCGGGTCGACCCAGCCCCTTCCTTGGCATCCCGTCCGCAGTCAGCCACGCCTGCCTCTTCCCCCTGAAGAACAGACTACAAAGAGAGGTGCCCAATCCGCCTCTCCAGCGTGTCCAGTCTGTTCGGTTCTTGGGAGGGTACATATGTCGGTAGGCCGACCCCTCATCACATGTGTCCAACTTTGGCGATAATCGGTCCACTTCCCAGCCTAGTGTCGGTTCTTTTGAAATCCAGCCACGTTGTGTCTCTCTTTATGGGTTTCCTCGATTGACATGTTTTGGGCGAGCTCCGCTGTTGCATCAACTGGATCTGCAGCATGGGGGACCAAAGAATGGTCGGCCAAGGCAATCGATGCCTGCACATGAAGCAGAAGGGCATCAAGCCAATGTACTTCGCGCAGTGGAATGAAACTCAAGTTAGAGTGAAGATCATTGAAGAGGCTTCGCCATGGGTTGCCTCGATGTGATCATGTCTGCCAGTCAAGAACTTACGATACTCCGCGCTTGCTGAAGATATTTATGTGTATATGGCAAGAGCAAATGATCACTTAGTAACCTGTACCGACTATTCGGATATGGTAATGACAACACCGTCTCCACCGCCCCTGTCCGGTAAGAGTCAATTCTGAACCTGCAAGCCGATCGTGAAGATGACACAGCGGAGTCTTCCTTGGTACTCGTTGGCTTCCCGAGGACGCGCCGCAAGCCATCCCGCGGTAGGGCACCGATCGAAACAATCAGCTTGGGGCTCAACTCCGCCAGAAGATCAGACCAAAGATTGTCACACCAGCTGAGCATAAGCTTGTAGTGAGGGTTCTGCTTCAGCTTCGCTTCCCCTTCGGAACGAAACGGCACGAAGTTTGAGATCGCGGCGGTACGGATGTCCAGCCCCGCTGTTTTAAATAACTCCGGCACCGGATCCTTGACCTGTGAGTTAGAACCCCACTGCTCAACCATGTAGGCGCAGCCTCCTTCCTGACTATAAACTCCATGGTTGGAGTTGTGGGCGCTCCCGCCAGGGTTGATTCCAAGAAAGAGCACCTGTGGACTTTTCTCGAGTACTGATATCGGGTGGTACCAAAGTCGCCATCCCTTGTCGAAACCGTACTCTGTATACTTAAGCTGAATCTGTTGTTGGAGGTAAGTGTGGTTCATTGGAGGACTATGGGAAGTTGCAGTCGTTTTGTTGTTGCAGGCCAAGAGGCCTTGGCAGCTGAGCACCCTGCTTGAACCGTTTTTCAATCTTGTCAATCGAACGACAATCCGACGGGGTCATTGGAGTGACAACAATCTGGTGGTTGGCTCTGTGCTCCCAAACCATGTGGCGCTTGCAGCGCTTTAGTCGATAGTCATACTGCTTGGCTAATTGTTCAATTGTCGTTTGGCGGCGCATGGCAATGCTTGGATGGAGGAGAGGTAAAGCCCGGCCGAGTTCCATTCGGACTATCCACGGTTCTCATCAAATCCCCGTTGAGGATTCTTTGATGAACGACTCGCTTCTCTCTGTTCGAGTGTTGGATAGCCCGTACCCCAGACTAGATAGGTCTTGAGAGCATCTTCTCCAAGAAGAGAGCCAAGCTTTTCGTCTAGCACGATTTTAATGATACGCATGAGATCTGCGTCGTCCCATGGGCGAACATCAGGAAAGTCCTCGTCAAGACTTTCCCTGTTGGCCCAGATTGAATGAGAGAATACCGAACAGGTTTGGTCGTCGAAAATCGGCCCTTTGTTTTCTGTCCCAAGGCACGTATCGCATAGGCAATCCATAAGCTCTTGTGGCTCAATATCCTTTACTTCATTTAGCTGTAGATGGCAGTAGAGCTTAAAGACCAGCATGTCATGATCTTGAATAGCCTTATCAATGAGATGGTCCACAAGGTCTTGGGCGGCCTTGACCAAGACAGCAAAGTCTTCTCTGTAAAAGGCCTTTGCTCTCTCAAGAAGTGCTGTGGCTTTCGTTTTATCTTCCTTGGGGCTCAGAAGTTCGGCTAGTTCTGCCTCGAGTGATTTTTGCATGATTGCGGAGAGTGAGAGTTGGTCTTTGAATGGTTCGATCCGTTGAGCAAGCTCGTCAGGAAGCGAGATGGTGAACCGTTTGGCCATGAGACCGGCTTACGTACGGCTTGCATAAGCGTACAGCTAGCTTGCATACGCGGTAAGTAAGCCTTGTGACGCTTCACAAACTGTTATGCATGCCTTATGCAAGCCTTGGCCTCCTTTGGCTATGGGACGTCCTTGACGGCAGTGGGCTCTACGAGACGCTGATCCGAGTGCCCAAGACCATGTGTCGCTGAGACCAGCTGGGCTGGTGGGCTACTCGCGGCGTATGCCCCTCTCCCCCGAGCACTCGACGCTGGCCCCAAACAGCCAGGGGGGCCTCTACTACCTCCTCATCGGAAATGGCCGGACAGAGCCCGACGTAGGCGGCCAGGGTTCGGACAGAACGGCAGAATCCCCTTTCTCCGCAGTCCCCACCTCACCCCGGACTATCCGGACAGGGCGGACACCCCCCTCATCAGACAATTGATGGGATCCCTCCCTCCCTTCTCCAGTAGACAAACATGAGAAGGGCAAGCACCCCAGTCCGGGGTGTCCGGGTAGTCCGGCTTTCGGAGGGGGGGGGGCCCCTCCAGCGAGCATTCGTCGATAGGGGGAGTGACACCAACCCCGAGAGCGACCCTGACCCTCTCCCGCAACCCTCGGTTGAGCATCAGATCCACACGCTGCCCCCTCTCCCTCGTCCATAGGCCGCCAAGATCTCGTCACTCCCAGCCCCCCCCCCCGAGCCCTGATGCGGGTCGTCCCATTCCTCTCCTTCCAGGGCCTGGCTCTGCTCCTCCCTCTGCTCACCTCCCTGTCAGCCTCAGCCGCCACGGTGATCTCAGTCGGTGATGGCGACACGCTCCGCGTTCTCGATGGCGGGAAGAAGCTCACGATCCGCGTGGCCTGCATCGATGCGCCCGAGATAGCGCAGTCGCCCTACGGGCAGCAGGCAAGGCAGGCCCTCCAGCAGCTGCTACCGCTCGGTTCCACGGTGACGCTGAAGTCTCAGACCAGCGACCGCTACGGCCGAACCGTCGCCGAGGTCTTCACCGCTGACGGGCTGAACGCCGGCCTGACCCTGGTTCAGCAGGGCAACGCCTTCGCCTACCGGCAGTACCTGAAGCAGTGCGATGAATGGGCCTACCTCGATCGGGAGAAACTGGCAGAGCGCTACCGGCTCGGCGTTTGGAGATCAGCAAGCGGCATCGAACGCCCATGGGGTTTCAGGGCTGCAAGGCGGGGTGGCCAGAGCCAGCCGGCCCCAAGACCCCAGCGACCGGTGAACCTCACGATCATCAATGGCGGAGTCCCCCCGAGCTCTGGGCGGCGGTGGTACTGCCGGAACGTGGGGTCTTGGGAGCACGCCCAGCAGCTACTGCGGGAGGGGCACACCTACCTCGATGGCGATGGGGACGGTGAAGCCTGCGAGGCGCTGCGCTGAAACGATGCCAGAACCGGATCCACGCCGTATTCGTCTCGCCGAGCTTCGGCAGCAACTTGCCGAGCTGGCACGAAGGGGCAAGGCGGCGCCTCTTGGCTCGCAGCAGCGTGATTCCCTCGCGGAGCAGTACGGGCAGGTGCTGGCGGGGGTGCTCGCCCTAGCCGAGGAGCTTGAGGGCTGAAGGTTATCTGTTACTGATACTCGACAGTCTGAGCCACGTTCTGCCGGTGGGGAGGCCCCATCCGCCGACGGACATCAGATTGTACGGCTTCGCGTTATGTACGCATCGATCGGTTCGATCAGGCCCACTGGTGGTGGGAATTGTCGGGATGGAGAGGCGTCATCTCTCCTGGCAGAGGGTGTGGATCAACAAGCCGCCACAAGAGCTGTAGAAAACTCCGGCTTTATCATTGCCTTAGGCCGCTTGAAGAGCAGCTGAGGAGTAACAATTTGCCTGAATGTCAACGCCTACCCAGCCAATCATATGAATCCTAAATTCAGGCCATGCTTCACAGACTATACTGCGCGTACATGTTCATGTCCTACATATAATATAACCTACTTAATTCGGTCAGCGCCACGTGGCATCAAGAGGAGCGTCTTCATTATCAACTAGCCCTATCACTTCATGACTTGCTTCATACAGTGACTTAACATGCAAAATCTCCTCCACTAGGATTCGAACAGTATTCTCATTGAGAAAAACAGACATCGGGTATGCCTTAATTGCTCCTATTTGGATGCTTGTTCCAGGCACCTTGAATGTGCGAGACGCCGTAAATGTGAAACTTATTTCGTTTAGCTTATTCTTTAGCAGCACGAACGTCGCGAACTTGATATTATAGTTTCTAATCTCCATGATGTCCTCTTTGGGCAGTTTTAGTATTTCATCCAAGGAGAGACACATATAATTCTTTGGCTTAATAATGAAAAGTGTAGCTATACCCTCAGTTCTCTGATTAATCACTAAAAGGGAGTTACTCTGTGCCAGCAAGGATCTCAGCAGGTCTGTCATTGCTACGAGGTTTCCGATTAGAGTCTGATACCCTTCAATTCCTAGACTCCTCAGAGTGGCTAAAGCCGAAATGGACCCAGAAGCACTCCTTGAATATTCGAGTGAAGTTTCAAATGGACTATAGCTACCAAATTGCATTTCCTGTAGTGAGACTGCGCTCTTCTTGCCAAGCAGGAAATAGTCGTTCCTATTCTTGACAATGAATAGGCTTGATATATATGGACAAAACCCAGTTTTATGAAAGTCTGCTCCAAATGAGTCTGCATACCTTAGCTCAGAGACTCTCCTAGTCATATTCTTTATCTTTGCCAGGGATGCGTCAGGCAACTTTAGTGGGTTTGCTTCAAAGTCATAAGATGTAAAAAAGAGCCATGCCCATCCTAGGACAGCATCGACATGCAAGTGAGGAACATATTTCAACCCATGCTTGGCGACTACCCTGTCTCTAAGGTCAGCAACCTCTTTAATCGGATCAACGGTATACTCAGCAGTACTTCCCCCATTAATATTGAGACCTACAAAGATCTTCCCAGACTCTATATTGCTGGATATAATATGCTCTGCCTCCCGAATAATTAACCTATCGTCTCCGCCGCATGGGAGCGGAATGCAGTTTTCAGATCCGAGACCTAGCCACCCAAAGATCTCTTGATGACATGGATGACCTTTACTGCTAGTCACCATGAAGAAGTCCTTATCTTTGTATCCCTTAAGACTGCCTTCTGGGTAAGCCTTAGCAAGGGCTATCTTGGCTGGGTATAAGTTTGTACCCAGACCACCAATGGTAAAAATTCCATGTGTCAATGTCCAGTCCCAGCCTGCCAAGTCGCTGATGTACTTAGTGACCTCTAACTCAGACGCAATCAATAATCCACAGAATGTGTCTTGTACAAAATTTGGATTAAACATATTTGAGTATGCTGAACTCGCTAGACCCACCAAATTCACGGGTGGAATAACGTTTATCATGGTACCGGGATTATTCCAGTTTGGAAGATTCTGAAAAAGTGGGGAGATGTAATCTAAAACTTCTTCAGGCTTGGCAGGTTTGTCATTTAGCTTACATTCTCTAAGATATTCATAGTATGAAAATTCATAAGACCCCTTGAAAAAAGGCTTTGACGGGTTGAAGTATGGAGCAACTTTATCATTTAATACTCGCATGAGTTCAACGAGTCTCTCAGTATTGTTAAGTCGATAGTCGCCAAAGTAACTTTCTAAATCCATCTATGCCCCCTCCAAGACTTCATCTTGATAGTGTTCAAGATAATTGCTGCTCAATTCAAGTAGAGAGCTCGCCATATCATACATATCCCCATCGGCTGTAAGCATAAGTGTATTAATCTCCGCTTCGCGTAGAATCAGAACTGTGTTCATCTGATACTCAAGATGTTTATACAGAGACAGTGGATACATTCGGTTGTATATAAACAACCACTTCAAGAAGTAGTGTCTATAGCTATAAATAGTGTCGATTATGTCTCGACTCCTGAGATGAATGAGCACTTCTAGTCTCTTCGAGTAGGTAGCCAGTCTGTTACAGAGTTGTGAAAGGCGCTTGCGGCGAATGCCATCGCTGTAGAAGGGGATAAGGTTTTCGCTTACGAATTCTTTGTGCGGTACCTCGCCAAATAAGGAGACGCCATGAATGTATAAAGCGCTGATAAGCATGTCGATTCCATCACGGCAAGCATTTATCTCGATCTTGGAAATATTTGGAATTCCTGGTGAGAAAAGCGTTATATCAAGGACCACTTTTGGTGTTCTTACATAGAATTCGATCCGCCTGCCTATATTATCGTCGATCGCATAAGGCATCTTATCCAAGAAGTCTTTACTTGAGTTGCATATCGTCTTCACGATTTCATTGGCTGGGAGGGTATTCATGAGTTCCGAATAGACGCATATATCAATATCAGAAACTCCTTCGATAAAACCCTGCTCATAAGTTGAGGAACCGTATATTATGCCAGAGGTTAAGCGGAGGTCACTTAAATCATCGAGAAAGAAATTCTGTGCGAACTCAAGCTCTGTCTTATAGGAGTCTAAAATAGCCATAGTGCTCTTAGGGGCTATCAAGCCTTTGATTCATACTAGTACCCTCTCGGCAAAAATAGCTGTTGGCACGTTAACCTTTGCCTCAGCTTCAGCAGCATTTTTGCATTCACTAACATCGTCGCTTCGATTCAAGTTGGTCAATGGTACTACCGGTCACCAACCATGTCCGTTGCGCAAGGCAAGCTGGCTCGCTCTTGGATAACCTGTTCAGCAGTCTATAGTTGGGCCTCAATTATGCACGTCAAGTCTGAGTCTCAGTAACCTTGACTTGCCCGAAGCTTTTTGGTCTGATGGCTTTCTAAGCTGTTAAAAGCAGATTTCCATGCAACTACTGGCCCTTTTGGTATAGCTTCCTGCATTTGTTATTGGGCATTAACTGGCTGGCAATAGCCATAGAGAGCGACTAGCCGTTCCCAAACTCTTGCACATACTACAGCTGTTTCTATTTCTCGTTGAGCTGTCCATGATGAAGCATCATAACTGGCGCGGCCATGAAATTCAATCTCGCCTTCATCTGACAGACTACACAGTACAGGTCGTGGACAACTTGTGGCATGGCTAACCATTAGTGCGTCAGCCAGGAGATGATCGTTTGGTAGTCCATGCAACGCAAGTCGCTGCTTCAGGTCATGTAGCGCTGAACGAGGATCCGTACATAATCGATCATAGCTAACCGCCACCGTCCGGTCATGCGGGAGGTCCAAGGCAAGTGTGTAGAGGCTTGCCCAAGTCTGTGCACGTGTCGCATCGTCTGGGCCTGCCCATCGATAGATAACAGCGGAGGAACGCTCCATGCTCTGAATTGCTCCGCGGTAGTGCCTCAGCATCAGAATAAAGTGGGCCTTGGGATAGTGACTGCATAGTGTTGAGATGATCCTAAGATTCCAAGGTGTCGACTCAACGAAGTACTTGGCTCCTTGTTCTTCAGCGATCTGCTGGGCAAGATTAGCTGCTGCAGCCTGAAGTGTCTCCACTATCTTCGCAACATATATAGTGGGAACAGACTTATACTCGCGTTCCGCGTGGTATGAAGTGAAGTAGACAGCCGCAAACTCTCCGAGGTTGATGACCGATGGCTCAGATGCAAGATATGCAGCCATCATGGTGGTTCCAGACCGCGGACTACCAACTACAAAAATGGGGGTCGGCCTGTCTATCAAGTCGTAACTCTACTCCAGTCAAGAAATGAATACAAATAATCTACTTGCAGAATCTAGTTTGTCAAGTGCAACTTCGAAGTTGTCGAGGGGGCATCCATGGCGTACACCAGGAATTACATTCTGTTTCGTAACAGTTATTGGTTTCGCCATTTCCAGCTTCTACCCGCATTTAGAGACGCGTTGCGTGCGAAAGACCGGCTCGTTTGCCCAAAATGCCTAAGAAGCTGCTGAATTACCAGCCCAGCCGCGGGAGAATGTCCAAATTGTCCGACGAGAATCTTGTTCAGATTCGTCAACTTGACTGACACGAGACAGGATTGATCCTGCAGAAGGTGGGGTTGAGACGATCCAGGGCCTGATCAGCCAGCCGCCGCACCTGCCGGAGCGGATGGGCCCTTGGGATCCGCTCCTCGGTGGAGACGTAGGAGAACAGGGGGCCGGTCCTCTCATGCTGGCCGCGCATCCCTTCAAAGCCGTGGGGCCATTCTCGCGCAGCTGGCCAGGGTTATCGGCAGCCTCCTAGCCACCGAAGTCTTTGCCATCTATGAATTAAGGCAATCAGGTCGTTCCGTAGATTTCAAGACAACCAACCTGGATTAACTTAAACTCATTCAGTGGCAGTGTGCTCTCAGAGACGGGCGAAGCAGTTACGCTGCAGAGGGTCGCACTCTTATCTCTCTGATCACACCCTGACTTCATTCCTATGAGTAACATGTCGGACACTGACTGGAAAAAACATGGTCTTGCTGTTGATCTTCAGTTTCGCCATCACACTAGATTCAATCGATTCGACCCTGAGCCTTTCGCTCTTCCAATTTGCAGAGTGGCCGCTAAAGCAGTACTTGAGAACAGGGTCGATCACGACCGACTAATCGATGTGTTGACAGATCGAGGTTACAAGGAATTCAGCGAGACAACTGATAGAATTGTCACTTCTGTTGAGGATCTCGCCAAAGCTGCGGCGACAGTAGGTAAGACAGCCGCTGGATCCGGCGTTCTTAATGGTCTGTTCTTCACCGCTATTTCCGTTGTTGCTGCTCCCTTTACCGGTGGAACTTCACTTGTCGCTCTTCCAGCAGCGTTTGGGGCAGGTTTTACCATTGGCGCTTGCTTTGGAACGGTAGCCGGGCTTTTCACTGCGGCAGAGTCATATAAACAACTCGAGCCCGATGCGAAGACTACTGCTGTAGAAGAGCTTTCAGGGTTCATTCGATGTACCTATACAACATCCCAAGTGTTAGATTATTTTTTGGCTACCGATCTGCTTCTCACTAGAGATGGTGGGCATACATTGTACGCTATAGATGTTTTCGCTGGTTGCAGCAAGGATAGCTATCAGAGAAAGGGCGAGCAGGTTAAACGATACGACTGAAAGTCCGCCTTCCCAGGTAAAAGGTGGCTGGGCCATTACGTCCTTTGGTGGCAAGGTGGCGAGTCCGTCAGCCAAGCCGATGTTGAGAATGCACTACGTAGTCTGCTTCCCGAGCCTGTGGTGTATCGACGCCATGACACAGATGGTGATGATTGTTGGGACATCGACGGCGACCCATGCTCCTAGCCTACGAATGAGCATATTTCTATTCATTCCACTACTGGCTTTTATGCCGGCAACCAAGCAGACTAAGCTAGATAGCGAACAACGATGAGCAAGCTGCTCGTTAACGAGGCAGGCTCTCTCTCGTTAAATCGATTCCAAATTGTCATTGCGGAGATGTTATCTCCTTGTCTCTCCAACACACGAAAACCAGATTTCCTTATAGTGCCAAGAGTTTGCCGCCTATGTTTTCAAGCTGTGAGAATCTGCACTGGTATTTCCGTCCTGGCAGTACCATATGCTGCAAAACAACACCGTTATCATTAGTGTATAGTGGATTATTCTGCTAGCCACATCGTTACCAGGAGATGGCAACCATCTGAATCCAGTCTTCGTCTCGATAGCGCACAAAGCGTAGCTCAATCTGCACGAAGAGATCGCGAAGAGTTCCACGGGGATCTCCACGAAAGATACGCCTTCCATCTTCAATATAACGGAGCCTAGCCACGGGTAACACCTTGCTAGGAGGCTGTATCCCATCGGGAAGAGTAGTTGCAAAAAGGGAGAAGTCGCATTTTTCAAACTTGCCTTCGGCGCCGTTGTCAAAGTGTTTCAGCATAAGTGCGGGTGTTCCCGCTACACAGGCATCAAGATCCAGTCGCATGCGATCTATGCTGCCCTGCGCTATCTCACCCCATGCGGTCATCCCACTGAAGTTTGAATGGTTTCTTTCAAGGGCAGTTGATGCCTGGCTGGTCAGTTGCATGTAGGCGATGATGGATTCGAGACCCATGACTTTTTGAGTGTGCACTGGCTGTGTGCTGTATCCGGGCAATATTGCCTGGCGATGAAACAGCGGCAAATATGCCTATAAGATATCATCATACGACACTTGTGGCATCCTGGCGTACCCTAAAGTCGCATAAGTTCGCCTGATGGGATGGACATTGCTCCAGGGTCGGTGATTACTAGGAATGATATGTCGCTATCGCCCCGGCAGTGGACCTATTGGGAAGGTCTCTGCTATTCGGAACTGGCGGGCTACATCATGGCGCTTGGACTGGCGGCGAATGAGGCGCCCAGCAGCACAGCCGGGATTTCAGCACAAGTCCCCGATGGACTACCACTGAGGGCAGCCCCATCAACTTCCTGGGTCTCCGGTCAGCACCACCCGTCGCTACCACTCCCCCGAGCACGCGATCCCATTGGCCCTGCCAGAACTGACCTCCATCTCGGGGCGGCTCGGACAGGGCGGACCGGGAATTCCCAGGGCCCAGACAGAGCGGCGCCACCACCCTCTCCCCAGTCCCCACCTCCCGCCGGACTACCCGGACGGGGCGGACACCCAACTATCAGACTATGGATGTGACTCCCTCTCCCCTGCATAACAGCCAACGAAGAGAGGTGGCAAAAAGCACTTGTCCGCTCGTGTCCGGGTGTCCGGCTCCGGGGGGGGGGGGCATCATGGTCCTTCCGGTGGATCAAGAGCTCGTCTCCCATGGCTACCCGCACCCTGGAGCATCGCCGCCAGTTCTGAGTCATGCCTTGAATTCCGGATAGCAGGTGAGTTGCAGGGCCTTGACTATGCCATCCTCTATCGCTATTGCGTTGTTTGACCCCCACTAAGGATCAGGTTGATCGGGGCGTTGCAGCCATAGGCTGATCAACCCCGATAGATCTAATCCTTCCATTGCTATGGCTTCATTTCTTTCCGATCCAAGCATGGAACGGTTCACTCCAGCCGATGGGCTGCGGACTGCGCGGGAATTTCGAAAGCTCAGCATTCATGAGCTTGCAGATGCTTCAGGCGTACCGGTGTCCAGCATTACTGCCTATGAGGCCGGGGAAGGCGACCTCTTGATCGAAGAGCTTCGGCGATTGGCTGTAGCTCTCGAATGGCATCCATCATTCATCGCCTTTCGATCCTGGCCTCCTTATCCGCTGGAACCCAAGGCCGTCATCGTGAATGGAAGAATCAGCACGAATGGGATATCAATGGCAGAAAGCTTCTCCTGCTCATTACCGTGGGACGGCTGTCTTGCGTTGCGATCCTTTCAGCAGTCCTCTTGTTTGCCGCAAAGAGGTGGCTGGATTGAACTCTATCCATTCACTCGCGCTCTTCTCAAGAACCACCAGGCTTTCTGGAAGTTTCCAACCATGACGGGATCCTCCCAAGGCAACGTTCTCGGGGAGTTTGGCGAATCATTTGGTGAGGACCAATGGGATCGGCGTGAAGCGTCCGACGATGACATTCGTATCATAACTGCACTGAACTGGGAGATTGCTCACCGCCCAGATGGTATTCATTTTCAGTTCTCTGGAGATGCGGACCCTGAAGGCGGTTTCGTCAAATCTGGACGTCCAGAGCACAGTTCAAAGGGATGCTGGGATTTTGCCGTCAGTTTTCAAGTTGTCCCCGAGAGCTTGGCTGACTTCTATGGTTTATCGCCTCAAGATGCTGAGCGTATAGGTGAGCGCCTCAAGGAGCTTGGTTTATAAGGAGAAACACAACCCCCGTTTCCTTTGACCTTGGGATCTACCCCACCATGACAGACCTCGATGCGTTCCTCCGCTGGAACTCTGGCAACTTGTTAGAGAACCGCACCCGTGGTGCCTATGCCGAGTGGCTTGTGCACCGGGCCCTGGGCCTTGATCCGGGGCAGCACCGTGTCGAGTGGGCCGAGGTGGATGTGACGTTCGGCTCCATCACCTTGGAGGTGAAGTCGGCGGCCTTCGTGCAGTCCTGGCAGCAGGCGCGCCCGAGCACGATCAGCTTCCCGATCGAGCAGCGAGCAGCGACCGCGTATGTCTTCTGTCTGCTGGCGGAGGCGGACCCCGAGGTGGTTGACCCTCAGGAGCTGAGCCAGTGGCTCTTCTGGGTGGTGCCAACACCCAAGCTCCATGGGGAACGCCGTTCGATCGGGCTCCAACCCCTGATTCGGGCCTATGGGGAGGGACTCCGCTTCGAGGAGCTTGCGAGCCGCATCGAGGCGCTCCGCCCAGCCCTTCGCGAGCGAACCAGTGGAGCAGCAGAGATGGATCTTCCATGCTAGTACAGGCGTACTTGCAGAGAGCTGCCATGGGCTACCACCTGCGCCGTTCCACCTCTGGAGCCGGTGGCTCCCTGGACCAACCGATTGAGGAGTGGCCCTATCTGGATCAAGAGGTTCTGCAAGGCAGCCGAACCCGCAAGGTCTGCATGACCTGCCATTGGTTTCGCCATCACGCCGGGGTGAACTGCATCCCCCTGCTCACCTGCCAGCTGCACCAAGGTCTGCTCGCCCATGGGGAGCACCTCACGCGCCGCTGCCAGGAATGGATCAAAGACATGACCCGTCAGCGGGGCTGGTGCCCGGAGGTGGCATGAGCAGCCGGCGCCTGGTGGTGGGAGTGATGGGTGCTGGAGAGGGCGCCTCCGCTGAGGCTGTGGCCCTGGCTGAGAAGCTGGGGGAGCGCATCAGCGCCAGGGGATGGGTGCTGCTTACCGGTGGCCGCCCGGCAGGGGTGATGGCGGCGGCCTGCCGCGGCGCGGCGCGGGTGGACGGGCACCTAGTAGTGGGGGTGCTGCCTGGGGAAGGACGCGGCGACGACAGGAAAAACACGGCGGAACTGGATCTGGCCGTATTCACCGGCATGGGCAAGGCCCGCAACGTCATCAACGTGCTCTCCGCCGATGTGGTGGTGGTCTGCGGCGGCGGCGGCCCCGGCACAGCGTCAGAAGCCGCCCATGCTCTCAATGCGGGCATGCCGCTGATCCTGCTGGCGGTGCCGCTGCTGTGGCGGGACTTCTTCTGCTCGCTCGGCGAGGGGGTGGAGATCGCATGCGATGTGGAGGAATGCTGCCGGTTGATCGAGGCCAGGATCAGGAGAGGAATGAGGCCGTCCTGATGGATCGAAGATCTCTGTCGTTCTCGGGGACGTCAACTGCCTGAGAGTCGGTGTCCTAACAGGCAGGTTGTATCTGCTCCCCGCCTCACCCCGATGATTCATTTTGATAGTGTTCAGGAATTGTCGTAGTTGCTTTGGAAGCGGCAAGCAGAGACGACTGAACACTTTCGAGGTCCCAGCGAATAAACCGGCTGATTCGAATGTAGTCTCGACCAGGCAGCAGTACTTTCGATTCTCGAAGGTTTCGGATGAACCACCTTGTACAGCTAAGCCGCTTCGCGAGCTCATCTGTAGTGATCCAGTGACTCCATGTGGGCGAGTCAGGGCGTCCATGCCCTTCGGCAGATGATTTCATGGGTGTCGGAGGAAGCCCACAGCACCCCATCGGGTGTATGGATGTGGATTTCGCTACGACGACGATTTGCGGACCGGCTCCGGGCCGGGCTCTACCTCGGCGGATAGAGCAGTGCGGTAGTGTTTACCTCCCCCGATCGGCATTCCGGAGCCGGTCACGGGGAAGGGGTGAACGGAGCGGCCACGAACACCTCTATCTAAATAGCACACCTTTCAGTAGCGCCGCAACCCCCTCAGCCCACCACTAGATTCAACTCTGATTACTCGGCCGCCTCCTTCAGGCGCTCTCGGGCTCTTTCCACCTGTCGAGCGGTGTGGTCCTCACTGCTCCACGGATAGGAGTCGATGTGAATCTGCAGAGAGTGGCCCATAAGGTCTGCCGCCCCTGCGGCATCAATACCAAGTCGATGACATCGTAATGAGTAGGCATGCCGAAGACCATATAGTGTGGCGTGCTCACTACGTAAAGCAGCTGCAGCAACCATTGCCTTCCATGAGGGCTTATTTCTTAGATACAGTCGAATGGCATCTGCTACGCCGTTCGTGGCTGAAAAAACTGGCAGTCTCAGTACGTTGTCTTCCCATCGTTCCTGTAGTTTCCACTGCTGAATGGTTCCATTGTGGTCCATCAATGGCAAAGACTCCACCCACCGTGGCTTTGTACTGCCACGTCCAGCTTTCTTCTCGTAGGCCACATGCCAACGCCTCTTACCACTTCGTGGATCTTCCCGAATGCTGAGGTACTGCAGTTCTATTGGGCGAAGTCCCAGCTCCGCGATTAGACGTAAGGCATCTGCCCACAGCTCGTCAGGAAGGTTTTCAATCATGGCCACGATGTCTGCATCTGGAATGGGATCCGACTTCTGCACCCGGCGCCCATCCCTCGGTGCTGCGCCGATTAGCTCACGCAAGGAACCCGCCGGCAGCCATGCCTTCGGAAAGTCGCAGCGATGGACGGCGTGATCGAGAAATGCCGCCAGGGCCCGTACCCCGATCTCCCTGGCCCGGCAGCCGCTCTGCCAGTGGCCAGTTGTGGCTTCGATCAGACCAGTGGCGTCTTTAGGGGGGTCGGCAGACTCCATCAGATGGATTGCACGCTGGAGCACGGGCAGGTATTTCCTGTTCCAAGTGGTTTCGCTCACGGCTGTTCCCCGAGTCCTCTTGGCTCGGTTGAAGGAGGCAAGCGCCTTCGGCCAGTCCAGACGTGCCTGACTGGAGCGGCCCTCCACCAGTGGCATGGCCTGCCGCAGGCTCAGGGAGGGTTCCCTCTGCAGCTCTGAAGCCAGCTGCGAGACACGATTGATGATCGGACCTTGGCTGGCGCTGCTCCAGGCGTAGGGGAGCTGAACGCTTTGAACCTTCTGATCGGCATGGGGCACCTTGATCTCCAGGCGGGTCATGCCGTTGCGATCGGCTCGAACGTGCCAACCCGCCCCCCCTGCCGCTTGGCGAACTGCTGCGTTGAGTGCCCTCGCCCAAGCAGCCGGCTTTGTTCTCGGTCCCGGCTTTCGCGCGGCATCAACCATCAGGCCCTTCTGGGAAGCACTAGGCAGAGTTTACGACGGGTTTACGACCAATGGCTTTAACCGGGCTACAAGGAACAACACCCAGCCCCTTAGAAGCACTGCTATGACAAGATTAGCCCAGTGAGGGCAGGATGCCACTAGTACTTTGGGAGCACTAGGTCGCAGGTTCGAATCCTGTCGCCCCGATTGAGCTGCCACAACCGATCTCAGGGTTTTCCACAACACCGTACCAGGTGCAGATTTTGGGACTGTGTGCAGATTGTGTGCAAAAGGGCCTCTCTTTGCCTGATTTACTTCGGCGATGAGACCGGGCTCCCCTCTCAGATTGCGCCGATGGCGACGCAGCAGTAGACGTTGCTCACTTGATACAGAACTGCCCGTCGCCGAGCCTGACGCTGCGCAGCAACTCTACGCCGAGCATGGGATGCGTTTCTGGCTGAGAACCCTTGTGCTTATTGGGTTGTCTCGTTTTCCCCAGGCTGGGGAAAACCATGTAAAGGGAGCTTAGGCCGATCTCGGAACGCTAAGCGGTCCTGATCGATCAAGAAGCATGGCCACTGCCATCGCATCTAGTCAGTGGGTCGGCACCCACGACGCGTGCAAGCTGCTCGGCCTCAGCCGCACCACTATCCAGAAGCTGAAGACTGCGGGGCACTTCAAGCCCGGCATCTGCTGGTATCGCCGTGGCATCGGCCGCACCGCGCCAACTGCATGGAATGTGGAGGAGTGCAGGGCGGTCCTCCAGCGGCTGACCGCTGCTGACCCCACAGCGCTTGAGACCTATCAGCTCTCTGACAAGGAGGCCGGCTGATGGCTATTTCTCCGAAAGGCCGTTGGATCGGCAGCAGCAGCCGCAACCCATGCCCGATCTGCGGGAGGTCCACCGACGACAAGTGTCGCCGCTGTGATGGTCTGATCTCTTGCTGGTACGGCGGCACCTATTCGCCACCAGGTGGGTTGCGGGTCGGCAACGTACTCCGCTTAGCGGACGGCACGGAATGGGCCGTGGTTTCGCTCCAGGGGGGCTTCGGGAAAAACAGCTTGATGCTGGCCCCGCACAAACCGCGAGAGCAGCAAGGGAGTCACCGGAGGGTGCATCAAGCGCCACCGCCACGACCAGCATCGCCTCCTGAGCCGTTTTGGACCACGTACGACCCCGCTTATCGCCCGAGTGACTGGGTCGTCAGCGCCCTGTATCAGCGGCACTGCCTAGCCATGGGCTGGGAGGTGCAGCCGTGACGGACAGCACCCTTCAGATGCTGGAGGCGGAAATCAAGGAAGGCCGGGGGCTCCAGGAGCAGCGCCGGCAGGAGCGTCTGCGCTCCATCGCTGGTAACGGCCACACCCCCCCGAAAGTGCTCTCCCCGGAGGAGCTAAAGGAGCAATCGCTCACCGATGAAGCCAACGAGATCAGCGAGACCTACGAGCTGCTTCTCGAAGCCACCATCGCGCGGGACCACAGCCGCGTGGATGCTCTGCTGGCCCGCACCTACCGGAAAGGGATCAGCCGTGAACGCACGCAAGAAGAACTGCTTCGGCGATGGGCAGAACGACGCGGCATTGACCTGACGGGCAAAGCCCCATCTGGTGCTGGCAGGGTGATCGGCAAGGCAGATCCAGGGGCCGGGATCCAGCAGCTCCAGCCTGGTTTCGTCCTTGACCATGATCTCCACGTCATGGTGGCCGATGCCGGCGCCGGGAAGACTTTCCTCACCCTGGAGCTGGCCACAGTCCTGTCGGTTGGCCGCCATGGCTTCCTGGATCAGCAGGCGCCACGCAACGGCGCCAGCGGACGCGGGACCGTCCTCTACATCGGCAGCGACGGGGGGCCCAGCGCCTGGCCGATGCTGAACGACTACTGCGACGAACTCGAAGCAGTGGAACGTGGCGCTTCCATCGAAGTGTGGGCAGAGGCCGATGACGGCAGCGAATCCGCCTGGAGTCTCACCCTGCCATGCCTGGATCGTCTAGCTGCCCGCGTCGCCAGGGGTGACGTGCTGGGGGTCATCATCGACACCGCGAACGCCGTCTTTCAGCAGGCAAACCTGAGCCCCTACGTCGGCCCGGTTGATCAGTACCTACGGCTTCTGAAAGGCATCGTCTGCCCCCATGCCTTCCTGTGGATCAACACCCACACCAACCGCAACGGCAAGGATATGAAGGCGACCGGTGGCCATCCTGCCTGGCAGGAGGTGCCGTCCGTGATTCACCGGATCGAGCGGCTGAAGAACGTGGATGGTGAAGCCGCCACCTATAGGTGGACCGTGGAGAAGTTCCGCAGCGAAGCGCCCCGCACTTTCACATACCAATGGCGCAACGGTGAGTTCATCATCGTGGATGGCCACTACCACGAAAACGTCGATGACCTGCTGCTGGCGTTGATTGCATCGCATCGGACCGAAGGAATGCCGACGAGCCCGGCGGCATTGATCGCAGCATCAGAACGTTCTGCGCAGAGCGTCTACAGCTCCCTGAAGCGTCTTCGGCAAGGCCGGCTGATCCGCAGCAAGGGGAGATCGAACTTGACGACACCGGCAGGCGACCGCCGCCTGGCGTCCATCGCAATCGCTTGACCCCCCCCCCCCCCAACCATGGGTATGCCAAACAATCGCCGAAACCCCAGTGGTAGCAACCGTTCTTCTTGAATCTGGCAAGGTTAGGCACCTCCTGACCGGCCCAAACCCCAGTTGCTGCAGGCATTCTCAGAGATTGTTTGTCATCCTCCCCGTGTGTAAGGGGGGAGGGGGGGGTAGAGGCAAATCAATGACCTGATCGACCCCACGCCAGACCACCACCAGGGCCTGTCCTGCCTTTCGATCAGCTGACTGTGAAGCAGTGACGCGGCGGTCTGTGTGCCAGCTGGCCCTGCTCCAGTCAGGCATCCGCCTGTCTCAGTTGCTGCGATTTGCTGCAACTATTGCGACTGAGGCCTGGTTTCGGAGGCTGGACAGCGTTTTGGACACGGATCCCGCCGGTCTCACGCGCTTGGTGTGCCAGTCGCCGGAAGGCTGGGCCAGAACCCACTGACCCCATGACCTGCAGCGACGTGTACCCCCTGAGCCGCGAGGGTTTGGCCGCCCTGCACGCGGACATTGAGCGCGATGGCCTGATGGCCGTGGGCATCGCCGCTGGTCACCCGCCTCTGATGGCGCAGCGGGCGGCTGCCTATCGCCTGGCGGAGCTTCGGCGCGAGCTGGGCATCGATGACCCCGGCGCCCTCTGACCATGGCCCCCCGCAAGGCGCGCACCGTCGCGCTCCAGGTCAACGTGCCCGTTGAGGTCGCCGGCGAATTGCTCGCCTTCTTAGAGCGGCATGGCGGCACTCTGGACGGCTATCTAGGCGCTCTCATCAAGCGCCGACTTGTCGAGATTCGTCGCATCGAAGGACGGTGGCCTGATTGGCCGAGCTACGACCAGAAGCGAGAGGCGAAGCGGGCGAATCTCCGTCCTGAGGTGCTCTGACCATGGCGAGCAGGAAACGCCCCCAGCGCGCCAAGAAGTGCGCCTCCAGGCCGTTGCGCGTCCCGCAGGATGCACCGCGCCGGAAAGGTCATGTCCTGCTGGGGAAGATGAGGCGGAAGGCCAGGCCGAAGGGGTGATGCATCGCGTCTGCCGTTCGTCCGACGAACGGAACACTTAGTTAGCCGCCGCCCCTCCCCTGCTCCCAACTGCCCCACCCATTCCTGGGCAGCCCATGGCCCAGGTGTGCGTGCGCCTGCCCTCCCCTCTGATCGAGAAGATCGACGCCATCGCCGTGCACCATCAATGCAGACCATCTGCCGCCATGAGGCACATCTTGCAGATCGGCGCCGATGCCCTGGCCGATCAGATCCCATCACCTCCACGCCGGTATTGACCCGGCCATCCACTCGACCTTTTCTACCATGACTGACAACAAAGAGCCCAAGAAGTACGAACCCCAGAACTGCTGTGATCCGCACAACATTGGCATTCCCGATCCTCGCGAACGTATCCTCACGGCCGCCGAGATGAACGATCTCCCCAAGGACGCACTCATCAAATACGCTTTCAGCAAGCAATTCAAGGACGCCAACGAGGAACGCAAGCGCAAGGCTGAAAGGGAGAAGGATAATCCGGCTCCCAAGACCTTCACTGAGGAGCAGCTCAAAACCATGTCTCTCACCGAACTGATGGCGCACGGCTTCGGCGGTGGGATGCCCGGCGGGGGCAAGGGATGACGGCAGCCGGCGGCAATCTGGAAGGGGGGAAGGACAGGCCGACTCAGGCCCTGCGCATCTCCCGCGCGCAGGAGATCGCCACCATGCTTATCAGCGGAAAGACCCGCCAGCAGGTGCTTCGGTTTGCTTCGGAGAATTGGGGGATGCCGGTCAGGACATGCGATAGGCTCATCGCTGACGCCCGCCAGATCATCATTGATGACTGGCAAATTGATCGGCAGCAGCTTCTAGCTCAGCTGCTTTCTGCGTTGTCCGTTCTTCAGCTCAGGGCACTGCACGATGGCAACCTCGCCGTTTGCTTGGGCGCCATCAACGCACAGGCGAGATTATGCGGTCTGTTCGATTTATCGCTGCTGCCGCCTGCGCCATCGGTCAGCTTTACCAACGTCAACGTGACCCCGCCTGCAGCATCGCCGCCGAGCGGCAACTGGGTGAGGGGCCTTCCTCACGGTGATGGCTGATCCGCTCCGGCACACTAAAGCGTCGAGAACGGTCATGGTGCGGGGGGTCGTTGCAGCCCCCCGTTTTTATTGCCTGTTGCTGTTGCCAATCTGCAACAGTGTTTGCTGTACTTTGTGACCGCTAACTTTTGACGGGTGGGCTATGCTTGCGCTGTCCTGATTCGCCCGACCAATGTTCTCCGAAGCCACCACCGCTGAGTACGCCGCCGCCCTGGCCGATGAAATGGCCGCCCATGGTGTCGAGCTGCTGCAGGATGCCGAGCTGCTGCTGGCTGATCTCCAGGCCATGCCGCTGCCCCCCGCCCTCGCCTCCGAGGCTGCCCAGCACCGTGCTGCGCTGATCAGCGCGCAGGCCTTCTACAGCGCCGTCAGCGGCCGGCTAGAGGCCTCCGCCACAATCTGAGAAGGTTGCTCGTGTCGCCTGTTCTCCCGTTCGATGATGCAGGAGTCCTCTCCTGGTCAGCCATGCGATGGAACCCACTAAGTGGAGGTACATGGCTCTGGCAGAGCTCCTCCTAGACGAGATTCATGCCGCGAACGAACAGCCTGCCACCATCGACAGCGTGGCAGAGCTTCTCGCTCGGATGATCGAGATCATGGACGCCTATCGGGCAACAGGGGGCGACGTCGCGGAGCTGCTGGACAAGGCGGTTCAAACGATGGAGACCTACCGGGAAGGCTTGATCAAACGTCAATGATTCCCGTGCCCACCTTCACCCGCCCGATCCTTCACCGTGAAGATGATCTGCCCGGCGTGCCCGAAGCCGATCTGTCCCCGCTGGCGAGTGCTCAGGCCCGCCGTGCCGCCCGCCAGGCAGACGCCCGTGACCGGGTGATTCCTTCGCCCCGCGTGGTGGCGAACCGGTGAGATGTTGCTATAATCCACCTAGATCGGGCAGGCGCCACGGCCGCCCGATTAATCGAGTGCTCCCCACCTGGGGAGCGGCACCCCGCCCGGCGCTCCCACTGGCCGGCCAACCCTGAGAAGGGCAAGCGCGGGACACCAAGGAACGGCACCCCGAGCGCCACGGCGCCCCGATCACAGAGACCGCACCCCGGCCGCGAGGCAGGTACGGGCGGGAGGCTCAGAGATCGGGTCCGGCATGGGTGAGACGCCCAAGGAAACGAACCTCGACAACTGAACGGACGATCACACCGGGGGCCCATGGCCCTGAGCGGCTGGAAGCTGATGCCGCCAGGGCCGTCCCATTGCCCCTGGAACTGATGAACACGAAACACGACACGGTGGACGTGCTGCTGGCGATCGCCTTGGAGGTGACCGAAGCGGTGCTGGTGCTCACCGTCGCCCTGGTGGCCCTCGCGCTCACCGTGGCCCGCGCCATCCGCCAACGTGCTGCGCATCCTGCAGTCGCAGGATCACCCGCCCGAGTGATGACGCCGCCGCCGGCCGCTGCCCCGGCCCCGGCTGTGCATCCGCTGGCCCTGGTGGCTGAGCAGCTGGAGGCCCTGCCCGTCAGCGCCCTCAGGCCGATGGTCGGAACCCGAAGCAAGAGGCTCAGGAAGGACCAGCTGGTGGTGCTGGCGGTGGCCTGCTGAGATGTCTGCGTCGGGCATGCTCCCGAGGAGATTTCCGGAACAAGCCCCTAGGCTCAGCCGGATCGTTACTGGCTATCAAGCCACATGAATGCGGACATGCGAAGCCTTCAGACGTTGAAAAGTTTGCTGGAAGTACAGCGGGCAGAGATTCAGTTGCGTTGTCAGCGGGCGGCTGAGCTGAGGGAACAATTGACCGGTCTGAGAGCGCAGATTGCGCAGAGCGTCATTCGGGCCAACCCCACAGAGGAGTGAGATAGTCCGGGGCCAACTGGCACACCATGCCGGTGAGACACCTTGGATCCGTGTCCAAACGCCCCGATCCTGGACACCAGTCGCAGCTGTCGCGGGTGAATCGGGCCCGGTGAGACAACAGGATCCCCCCTGCACCTGCGCCCACTGGCACAGCACGCCCCGCGTCACTGTCTGTCGATCAGGTTGGCCTAGGCCTGATGCCCGGCGGCCTCAGCCCCAGCCGTTCCAAGGCGGGAACGCTTGAGGAGATCCAGCGGCGGTTCCGTGTCCTTCAAGATCACCGGCATCGCCGACTTCCGCGACATCCTGCGGCGGCTGCGCGAGGTCGAGGAGCAGGCGGCCCGCACCGGGACGAACGTCGGCACCAACCTCAGTAGGGGCAGCCGGGATGCCTTCCGGAAGCTGCCCGACAGTGCCAAGGCGGCATCAGAGGCGGCCGGTGCAGCGCTGACCCCGCTGCGCAATGCGCTGCTGAACCTCACCGCCGGCGTGTCCTTCGCAGCCCTGTTCCGGAGCGCGATCAATGAAGCCACCCAGCTGGAGACGATCACCCGCAAGCTCTCCAACACCCTCGGGGACCAGGGTGCCGCCGGGGCGCTGTCCTTCACCCGTGGCCTCTCCGATGACCTGGGGCTGAGCTTCAAGACCCTCAGCAACACCTTCGGCGGCTTCACGGCGGCTGCCACGTCGGCCAACGTGCCGCTCACCGTCCAGCAAGACCTATTTGCGGCGGTGGCGAAGTCGGCGCAGTCGCTGGGCCTGAGCAACGACGAACTGAGCGGCTCGCTCCTGGCCCTGCAGCAGGTGGCCTCTAAGGGCACGGTGCAGATGGAGGAGCTGCGCGGGCAGCTCGGGGAACGCCTACCGATCGCTTTCGGGGCCACGGCCCGTGGCCTTGGGGTGACGCAGCAGCAGCTGATCAAGCTGGTGGAGAGCGGCCGCCTCACGGCTGACCAGTTCTTCCCCGCCCTCACGAAAGGCCTGAACGAACTGACCGCCAGCTCCGGCGGTGCCAAGACCGCCGCCCAGAACTTCGCGGCTCTGGAGAACGCCTGGGTCGATCTGCAGGCCAGCTTCGGGACCAGCGCCCTGCCAGCCGTCACCGCCGGGGTCAGAGCGTTGACCGATGCCATCGCCGAAGCGCAGGTGCAGGCGTCATCGGCAGACATACGGGCATCGTTCGGCGTCACCGCACAGGAGGCTGATCAGCTGGTCGGGACGGTGGAGGCGATCCAGAAGCTCTACGGCCTGACGACCCAGGAAGCGAAGAACATCCTCAGCCTCGCCATCGCCAACACCGGCGCCACCCGCGACTGGTTCGGCGAGCTCAACCTGGGCGGTGAGCGCTTCGGCAAGGTTCAGACCAAAGCGCTCGATCTTGCCCGCCAGTTCCGCGCCGAAAACGCTGACCGCAAGGGGCAGGAGCTGGCCACCGCCGCCGCCGCTGCCAAGACCGCCACCCAGCTGCAGAAGGCCCTCGACATCGAGAAAGCCCGCGTCAGGGCCTCGGTGGAGCTCAACACCCTGAAGGCCCAGGAGCCCGTCCGCGCCCTCGATGCCCAAGCATCGGTCGGCCAGGGGCTGCTGAGCTTTGCGCAGGCCGCCAGCACCCTGGAGCAGGAGCGCTTCAACACCGTCCGCGCCCGCACCCAGTTCGAGATCGACAACGCCCAGCAGCTCGGCATCACCCAGGAGGGGATCGCCGCTCGGCAGAAGGCCAACGACGAACTGAAGCGCCAGGCGCTGATCAGCCAGTACCAGACCCTCCTGCAGACCCAGCAGGTGGAGGGCGCCATCCTTGCCCTGTCGCAGCGGAAAGCCGCCGTAGAGGCGCAGATCGGCGTGATCACGGCGCAGCAGGCCGCCGTAAGGGCACAGCAGGCGGTGGCGGAGGCGCAGGCCGGCGGGGATGCCACGAAGATCGGCCAGGCGCAGGCGGCGCTCGCCCTCTCGCGGGAGAACGTCCGGCTGGCGGGTGAGCGGGTGAGCCTGTTGGCGCGAACCCAGCCGCTGGAGGCCGCCGCCGCCGCTGCTGCCCGCGAGACGGCCCTGCAGCAGCTGAGGACGCAGGGGGCCACCCTTGGTATCGAACAGGCCCTGGCCAACATCACGCCCACCCAGCAGGCGCTCAACGCCGCCTACCGCGAGGGGGTGCAGACCCTGACCCAGCTGCCCGGTGAGCTGGACACGGTGAGCGGCGCCGTGGGCAAGGTGGGCGAGCGCGCCGGCACCATCGTCAAGGCCTTCACCGATGCCAGCGGTGCCATCACCGTGCTGAGCAAGAACGCGGACGACGCGGGGGAGAGCGCCGGGAAGATCGAGGCCGCCGACCTGGGCAAGGCGACCGGCGAGGCCGCCGATCAGGCGCGCACCTTCGCCAGCAACATGGCCGACGCTGCCACCAGCGCCGAACAGCTGCTGTGGTATCTGTCGCAGGCGGCGGGCCTCAGCCCCGCCCGCTTCACCGGCGGCGGGGTCGAGGGTGGCCACCGCTACCGGATCAACGACGGCCCCGGCGGGGTCAGCCTCGGGCAGGAGGCCTTCCTGTCGGCTGCTGGCCGCCTGTCCCTGATCAACGCTCCGGCGAACAGCCTCTGGACCGCCCCGACGGCGGGCACCGTGATTCCTGCCGCGATGACGCGCCAGCTCAAGGACGCCGGTGTGATCGGGCCCAGCGCGTCGGTGGTGGCCTCACACCATGCCGTCGCGATGCAGCGGCGCACCGGGACGACCGTGACCACCCCGGCGCAGGCACCTGCTGGCCGCCGTGGCAGTGAACAGACCCTGGCCCAGCTCGGGCTCGCCGTTGCCGATCTGAGCGCCGAGGTGCGGGCGCTGCGGCAGAAGCAATGGACCGTGCCTGTCCAGGTGCGCAACAGCGCCGGAACCACCCAGCTGCGGGTGCTCAACGGGCTGACCTGACTGAGGCCCGCACCCATGCACCCCGCAGTTGCCGTCGCCCTCGCGGCAGGCAAACCAACCCTGGGTCAAGGTTGCCTGCTCAGTAGGGAGAGCCCGTGCGTGTCAGCGCTCAGCTGTGGCGCTCCTGCAGGTTGCAAGTGCTGGATAGAACGGCGCACCGCGTTGCTGCTCTGCTTCGAGGCAATTCCAGCTAGGCAGTGCTTTCATTTCGGCCAAAATATCTTTCATGCCTCCAACGTCCCCCATGTTTCGACTGGTGTTGAAGGACTCCTGCAACACCTTGTGCTGACGCTTGAGGCTTTCGATCTCCCGGGTGAAGCGCTCATCGTCGGGGTTTATCTGAGACGCCGGCGGTGTAGGTGCTGGCGTTGCGGCAACGGGCGCGGGCGATGCAGGTGGCGAAGCTGGAGCGGCAATAGGAGCAGCCGGTGGCGGCGCCGACCGTTTCTCGATTGTCTGTGTCGGCAGGAACCACGCCACCGCGCCGACGGCTACCACCGCCACACCACCAACCGCGCCGATCGTCGCTATATCCCGCTGCATCCTGAATGTGGGTTCGCCACCTTCCAGGATAGGGGCCCCTGGTATGAGCAGGTTTGCCGCTGGTGCCCAGTATCTTCAGTCAGCCAGGGCTAACGGTTCATCGCGCCTTGCCGCCGCTGCGGCAAATGCTCTAGCCGTTTCATTGCTGGTGAAACGTGCGTAGGCACGCAGGTGGCATTCGAGCGAATGCCCCATCGCCTGGCTGAGATCCTTCGCCGCGATGCCCAGGCGGTGGCCCTCGTAGCTGTACCGGTGCCGCAGGCTGTACGGCACCAGCACCTCACCGAAGGCGGCCGTTTCGGCCCGCAGCTGATGCCAGACCGCCTGACGCCGCAGGTAGGTGTTGATGGCGTCTCCAGCACGGCCAGGTGTACCCAGCGGGGGCAGATCCTCACGCAGTTGCAGCCTGCCGATGAGGTTCCAGTTCATTGCCGTGCCGTCAATGTCACGCACAGGGAGGGGGAACAGGCGTCGGGGTTTCGTCTGCCCGCCGCCGCCTTTCTTCTGGTAGGTGCACCAGAGCTGGGTGCCATCCGGGCCTGGCTTGGGCACCAAGTAGCGGAGCTCCTCTGGCCTGAGGCCGAAGGTGCTCACCAGCTGAATGGCGAACCGCCACCGGGCCCCGGTTTCGTCGCTGGGGAGGCCGTCGATCAGCCGGAGGATCTGCGCATCCTCTATGGGGTAGCCCTCCCGCTTGGCGGAACCTCGTGGCCGCTGCCCGACGTGGCTGGCGAGCTTCGGCGGCGGCATCCAGCAGCGTTTGAAGTGCAGGCGCTCGGTGCAGTAGTTGAGGAACTGGGCGAGGTTCTGCGCCGCGATCTGCCGCGATCTGCTGCCCGGGTCCCACCGGATCAGCACCGCATCCAGCAGCTCGGCGGCGTTTGAAGGAGGCTGGCGGGATTGCAGGCATCCCAGGGCCAACTGCAGGGTGGGGAGGTACTTGAGGTTCCAGGTGCCATCGGACACCGCATTCCCGAAAGACTTTTTGTGCTTCTCGAACTTGGCGACGGCCTCAGCCCAGCCGTGTTCCGTGCGGCTGCTGGCACCGTTGGCGATCTCCGAAGCGCCCTTGAGGGTCTGGCCGGCGTACACCTGCTGATAGATCAACCGGACGCGCAGCAGGGCGTCACCCGTCGCTGAGGCCTGCCATGGGTAGGGAAGGATCACGCTGCTGGATCCGGTGCCGTCGCGCACCTGCAGGCGCATCTGGTCCCGGTGGGGGAAGACGCTCCAGCCCTTCGCCGAGCTGGCCACCACTTGCTGGCGGAAGGCCCTGGCCCAGGCGGTCGGATCGGTGGGCATCGTGGCCAGTCTCAGGGGAGAACTGCACACATTCTGTGTGCAGATTGCACACAATGCCATCCCAAGGCGGACAGCTGCGCACAAGCGGCACGGGTCAGAGCTCAGTCACCGCAACTGTTTTGCCCGTCCTGTAATGAGTCTCAGATGCGCCAAATGATGCTTTGGGAGCACTAGGTCGCAGGTTCGAATCCTGTCGCCCCGATTGACGGTTCGGGGAATGTCAAACTCCCCCGGTTGGCCCGGGGTCTGACAGAGCCTGCCTCCAGATGATTCATTCTCCGTTTTCTGTCGGGCAACTGGAATCTCCTGCCGGAACGAGTTGGCCGAACAGCGGAACCAGCCTCTGACGGACGGGTGAGGACACATCGATCCTGAGTGGCAGGTCAGGCAATGCATCGGGGCTGGTCCGGTCACGGACTTCGGCTGGCGCGAACAGTACCCGCCGGACCGTTGCACTGGCCACGTCCTCTCAGCAGCCTCCGCTCAGGCTCAAGGGGACCATCCGCGAGGCTGCAGTCGCCGCAGGAACGGCCATGCAGCCATCTCATGACTGGCCCCCGAGACTGGCCAGGGCCCTGCCTGGGGGGGGCTTGAAGGCCTGGGAGCCTATGTGCCGCTTTCCTCGACCAATTCATTGGTCATCTGATCGACCTTCTGGCCATCCTCGGCCCTGTCTTGGGTGTTTCCTTTTTTCCCCGTCTGGCCCCCGTCCCCTGTGACAGCGCCGATGGTGGATTGAAGTTTGCTGTCTGTTTCTTGCGTTGAGGCAGGGACTTTGTCTGCTTTGGCTCCGAGCAGTGTCTGAGACTGGACCATTGGATTCGAAAGGGCCATCACCGGAGCTGGAAGTAGCAGAGACGTCATCAGTAGGGCCAACGAAACAATGGACATTATGAAACTCTTCATGTCGGCTCTCCTGGGATGGACAATTCAACCCTAAGTGCTGTTGAAGGCTGCGCCGAATGATGTGCAGCGAACATGCATCGCCATGCAGCGCTGACTCATCGAACGTGTCGTCCTCCCTGCGGCTGTCACTGGCCTTTGCCAGTCATGACGTTGAAGAGCGCACGAGTCATCTGTGGCCATGATGTTTTTCCGGTGTTGTTCTGGCCATTGATTCCAACCAGTGAAAGGGGCGCGGGCTTGGCGCTGGCGGTAAGGATCACGATCCCCCTTGCCGATGCGTCAGATGGCATGGGCGCCTTGGCAGCGGAACCACCGCTCAGCCAAGGACCGTTGTCATGCCTGCCTGAGCTTCCCCTGGTTGCGTGAATAGACCTGGGTGAACTCCGCACCAATCAATAGAATCTGCGTCGAATAGAAGATCCAGATCAGCAGCACCACCAGTGAGCCGGCTGCACCGTAGGTGGAGTCAAAGCTGCTGTTGCCGATGTAGAGCCCGATGACAGTCTTGCCGAGATTGAACAGTATGGACGCGGCCGCCGCACCCACCCACAGATCCCGCCATGGTACCCGCACATCAGGTAAGTACTTGTAAATCGATGCAAACAGAACCGTGATGACGACCAACGCGATCACCAGGTTCAGGGCCTGCCCCAGGATCGGGAGCCCTGGCATCAACCGGTTGAGCGCATCTCCAGCCGCTACGAGAAGACTGGAAAGCAGCAGTGACACCAACAGCAGAAAACCAATGACCAGAACCATGGCAAAGGAAAGAAACCGTGCGATCAGAGCGTCACGCCATCCGTGCCCTGGCTTTGTCTCCACATCCCAGATCGTGTTCAAGGCTGTTTGCAGTTGACCAAACACCCCCGAGGCCCCCAGCAGCAACAGCAGGAACCCGACCACTGAGGCCAGCACGCCTTGCGATCCAGGCCGACTGGCGTTCTCCATCATCGCTTGAATCGCTTCTGCCCCCTCCTTGCCCATCAGTCCCTGGATCTGACGCATCAGCTCTCCCCGGGCGGCCTCTTCGCCGAAGACGGCTCCTGCGACCGCTATGGCGATCAGCAGGAGTGGAGCCAACGAAAAGATCGTGTAATACGCCAAGGCTGCGGCGTGGAGGGGCACGTTGTCCTTCTTCCATTCCGCCATGGTTTCCTTGATCAGGCGCATCCATCTCCTAGAGCGCATGGCCCATCCTCGGTTCCATCGCTACGTCTTGAGCGTTGAAGTGTAAGGGTGTCTGCTGCTTCGAGATGCCCTCTTGCCTGCAGCTTGTCTGCATCCATTGAGCCCATCCTGATTCACGTCGTTGGTAAGGATCGCCTGTCATCCAGTGACGGTCTCTGGTAGGCGGGGCCACCCGGTTGGTCCCGTTGTCCATCGCCGCCGCGGCAGGCTGTGGCGCTTGCCGCCAGGTCTCGCACCGCCATCACCTGGCTGCCAGCCTGGGGACCACTCCAGATGACGCGGCTTGCTCCCCGATCCCGCCAGCCTTCGACCCCTCCCCAGCACAGCAGCCGTGAGCGGCGTGCTCGAAACCCTCGCCTTCTTTCGCGATCCGGATTTCGCCCGCTCCCGTTTTGAGCGTTATGGCGATGTCTACGAAACCAGCCTGCTGGGGCAGCGGACCGTGTTCATCCGTGGTGGGCAGGCCATCGCCGACCTGTTCGCCCAGGCTGACGCGGTCGAGGGCTGGTGGCCGGACAGTGTGAGGCAACTGCTGGGGCCGCTGTCGCTGGCCAACCGCAACGGCGCCGATCACAGGGCGCGCCGTCGGGTGGTGGGCCAGCTGTTCGCCTCCGCCGCCCTGAGGCGCTACAGCCCGGCGATCGCGGCGTTGGTGGAGGGCCTCAACCAGGAGCTGCTGGATGCGCCAGCGCCCGTGGCCCTGGTGCCCCGGTTGCGGCGTTTTGCGTTCACCGTGATCGCCACCACGGTGCTCGGCCTGGATGGCGCCGATCGCGACGCCCTGTTCGGGGACTTCGAACTCTGGTGCCAGGGCCTGTTCTCCCTCCCGGTCGCCCTTCCCGGCAGTCCTTTCGCCCGCGCCCGCCAGGCCCGGCAGCGCCTGTTGCGGCGCCTCGGCTCCGTGCTTCAGAAGGCCCAGGTCGCCTCGGCCTCCGGAGCCCCCCTCGTGGCTGGCGGCCTCGACCTGCTGGCCGGAGGCCTCGATGAAGCCGGCCTCCCCCTGGCGGACGACGATGTGGCCGAGCAGTTGCTCCTGCTGCTGTTCGCCGGCTACGAAACCACCGCCTCCGCCCTTAGCTGCCTGCTGCTCACCCTGCTGCAGCATCCCGCCGAGCTGGCCTGGCTGCGGGAGGAACTCGACGGCCTGTCCTGGCCCCCTGCCGAGGGGGACGGCGTGAGCGCCTACGACGCCGTGCGGGCCCCCCGGCTGGATGCGGTGGTGAAGGAGGTGATGCGGCTGACCCCGCCGGTGGGGGGCTTCTTTCGCCGCACCCGGGAGTCCATCGCCCTGGCCGGTGTGCTGGTGCCGGCCGATCGCGTGGTGCAGGTGAGCATCACCGCCAGCCATCGCCACGGCCCAGACCCTGAGGATCTGGCCGCCTTCCGGCCCCAGCGGCATCTGGGTGGTGCCGAACCCGTGACCCTGCTGCCCTATGGCGGTGGTGAGCGGGTCTGTCTGGGCAAGGCGCTGGCGGAGCTGGACATCCGTCTGCTGGCGGCGGGGCTGCTCAAGCAGCTGAGCCTTGCCCTGGAGCCGGATCAGGACCTGACGCTGCTGGTCATTCCCAGCCCCTCCCCGAAGGACGGCCTGCTGGTGCGCCCTTGCCGGAGAGCCACCCCAACGGTGTGAAGCGGCCTGGCCACCCCCAGGATCCTGACCTTGGCCACCAGCCCATGGCGTCCGATGGCCGGCAACGTCACCCGAGGATGGACCCCATCCACAGGGCCTCCGGGGCATTCCGATGAAGGTGATCGTCGATCTCTGCGTTGTCCCGATCGGTGTCGGCGTCAACCTGGCGCCCTACATCGCGGCCTGTGAGCGGGTGCTGCTGGAGGCCGGACTCAAGGTCCAGCTGCACCCCAACGGGACCGCGATCGAGGGTGAGTGGGCGCCGGTGTTCCGGGCGATCGAGGCCTGCCATACGGCGGTGCATGGGATGGGTTGTCCGCGCATCTACACCACCGTGAAGGTCAACACCCGCACCGATCGGGACCAGACGCTGGAAGACAAGGTGGCCAGCGTTGAGGCGCTGCTGCAGGGGATGCCGGAAGGGGGCCATTGAGCAGGGCGCCGGGGTCTTGCAGCCATTGATGGATCCGCCAGCCATGGTGGTCATGACGAGCCGGTGTTCCTCTCCGGCGTTGCCGGCATCAGACTGAGGCCAATGGTTTGCCACCCGGAGATCCCATGACCGCCACCCTGGAGAAACCCGCCACACAGCAGTGCGCCTGCCCTGACTGCCACTGCACGGTCCAGCTGGATACCCCGTTCCGTAACGGTGCCCTGCTGTTCTGCAGCGACGCCTGTGCCAAGGGCCATCCCAACCAGGAGCCCTGCCACGCCGGCTGTGGCTGCGAGTGCCACGGTTAATGCCTCAGATCATCACTTCCCCCGTGCCCGCACCAGTCGATCGAGTCGCAGCTGATGGTCGGCACTGGTGAGTCGTGCGTAGGCCAGGCCCACGACACCGAACACCCCCAGCGCCGTCGCCGACGCGACCATGAACAGGATCACGATCTGGTAGCGAACCGCCGCCGCCGGCGCCGCCCCCTGGAGGATCTGTCCGGTCATCATCCCGGGCAGGCTTACCAGGCCCATCACCATCATCGAATTGATCGTCGGGATCATGGCCACACGGATGGCGTCGCGCACCACCGACTGGCACGCCTCCCAACGGGTCGCCCCGAGAGCCAGATCCGTTTCGACCTGATCGCGTCCGCTGCGCAGCCCTTCCATGAAGCGATCGAGACCCAGGGAGAGGCCGTTGAGCGTGTTGCCCAGCACCATCCCCAGCAGGGGGATCAGATATTGGGGGTCGTACCAGGGCTGGGGCCGGATCAGCCCTGTCACCGCCAGCCCCGTGACCAGCGCCGAAGAGGCCATCACTGACAGCAGGCTGTTGAGGTAGATGCCGGCAAAGCGATGCCGGGTGCGCTGCACGGCGGACACCCCGGCGATCATCGCCATGGCCGCTCCCACCAGCACAATCAGAGGCGCCTGGTCCTGGCGGAACAGCCACTCGAGCACAAATCCCACCAGCAGCAGCTGCACCACCATCCGCACCGACGCCACCAGCAGGCTGCGGCTCAGGCCCAGGCGCAGCGCCGCCGACAGCCCCACATTCACCAGGATCAGCAGGGCGGAGAGGGCCAGGCGGCCATCGCTGATCGACAGGGCGCCGGCGCTCGAGGGGGTCATCGCGGCAGCTCCAGGGTGCAGGTGGCAAAGCGCCCGATCTGCTCGCCGTCATGGCTGATGAGCACGCAAGCGCGCGGACCTTCAGAGAGCCAGGCGATCAGCAGGGCCTCGACGGCGGCGGTGGTGGCTCCGTCGAGGGAGGCGGTGGGTTCATCCAGCAGCAGCACGGTGGGATCGAACTGCAGGCCCCGCAGCAGGGCCAGCAGCTGCAGCTCGCCACCGGACAGCCGCTCGGCGTCGTAGTCCAGGAACGAGGGATCGCGCCCCAGGGCCGCCAGCCAGCCGGTGATGCGCTCGGGGCTCCAGCCTCCCTGCCCGCGTCGCTCCCGGAACCGCCAGGGCCCGCGAAGATTCGCCTCAACCGTCCCGCCAGTGGCGACGGGCCGCTGGGCCAGATACTGCACCATGGCCCGCCAGCGTGGCAGACCCCATGCCGCCGGAGACCGTCCCAGCAGGCGGATCGTCCCCGCCTGCTGGGGATCAAGCAGGGCCAGGGTGCGCAGCAGAAGGGTCTTGCCCGACCCCGAGGGCGCCACCAGTCCCAGCCGATCACCGCCGGCCAGAGCGAGATCCAGCTGGCTCCACAGCCGCCGTTCCCCCAGCCGTCGCTCCAGACCCGTGGCGCTCAGCAGCAGGGGGTGGTCCAGGGGAACGGGATGGCCGGGCACCCCTCACTCTGACCCCGTCCCGAAGGGCGAGTGCCGTTTTGCAGCGGGTCCCTTTCGATGCCAGCCAAAGTTCCATGGAGCCGGCGGGGGCGGAGCGCGCGTTCGTCCATGCGCTCAGGTCGATGGGAGTGATTCCCGGCTTTGTGTTGCCGGATCCGGCCAGAGAGGCACCCACCGGTGTTGAGGCCGGTCTGAGGGTGTCGATCTGGGCGATCAGCCTCCTGGCCAGGTCGGTGCCGCTCTTGTGGAAGATTTGAGCGGGGCGTCCACGGCGGGCTCGCCATTGCTGCCCTTGCCTTCCTCCTGCTTGCGCAGCGCTTCGATCGCCAGGGAGCCGGCTTCCCCGCCATGGGCCTAATGGGGGAGGCCGGGGTCAGTTTCTTGCCGCCGAGCTTCAGATGGAGATGGAAGACCTGCTGTTGGTCGCACGCATGACAGGCCTCGCTGGAACTCTGGACCAGGCGATTCAGCACCTTTGCAGCTTGGTCGATGCCATGGTTGAACGGCGTCAGGGTGGTGGATGCCAGGCGGGAATTGCTGCTCTGGACATGGATCGACTCTTCTCCGGATGAGCCTTCCATCTGCACAATCGAGATTTTCGCCAGCAGTCATTGGTCCCTCGGTGCCTTTCCCTTCCCAGGCTCCATGTTGAGCCCAGGCTCCATGGCCAGCAGGGAGATGCCTCGGCCGAGTTGATTTGGGGTGCATTCATCGGAGAGGTCGTCAACCAGCCCGCCCTGTGTGATGGCTGCGACAGCTTGTTGACTTCGTTGTTCAGTCGTTGATCAGTCGTTGATCAGACTCTGCCATCCCCGTTGACCTGAGGCCATCGCTTTCAAGCCAGTCTCAAGGGCACTTCAAGGCGCCCATGAGGCCTCCCAAATTCGTGATTGATGCTGTGTTTGTGAGATCGATGGCCCGGAGAGCGACTGCCGCGATTTCAGTCGCTTCCATCAGTCGCTTCCATGCGACCGATCCGCAGGATCCGTCGCCACTCCCACCAGCTCCCGGCCATGGGGAAGCAGAAAGTCGATCTCCGGGCCCACCGGCACCACGCCGGTGGGATTGATCATGGTGTGGCTCTGGTAGTAATGGCGCTTGATGTGCGCCATGTTCACGGTTTCCGCGACCCCCGGCACCTGGTAGAGATCGCAGGTGTAGGCGAACAGGTGGGGGTAATCCACCAGCCGCTTCAGGTTGCACTTGAAGTGCCCCACGTAGACCGGATCGAAACGCAGCAGGGTGGTGAACAGGCGCCAGTCGGCCTCGGTGATCGCCGATCCCAGCAGATAGCGCCTGGTCGCCAGGTGCCCATCCAGCCAGTCGAGCGTGCCGAACAGCGGACCCAGCGCCTCCTCGTAGGCCTCCTGGGTGGTGGCGAAACCACAGCGGTACACCCCGTTGTTCACCGTGCCGTAGATCCGCTCATTGAGGTGGTCGATCTGCTCACGCCACTCCACCGGATAGAGGTCGCCCTCCCGTGCGCCCAGATGATCGAAGGCGCCGTTGAACATCCGGATGATCTCGGAGGATTCATTGTTCACGATCGTGCGCCGTTGCCTGTCCCACAGCACCGGTACGGTGACGCGCCCGGAATGGCGGGGATCGGCCACCGTGTACAGCTGGTGCAGGGCTTCAGCGCCTTCATTGGGATCCGGCACCACCCCCTCCCCCGCCTGGAAGGTCCAGCCCCGCTCGCCCATGAACCAGTGCACGACGGAGAGCGGGATCAGCTCTTCCAGCCCCTTGAGGGCGCGCACGATCAGGGTGCGATGCGCCCAGGGGCAGGCCAGCGACACGTAGAGGTGGTAGCGGCCGGCCTCGGCGGCAAATCCGGACGCACCGCTCGGACCGGCCGATCCGTCCGGGGTGATCCAGTTCCGGAAGGCCGCCCGCGAGCGCTCGAAGCGCCCGGCGCTGCTGCCGGTGTCATACCACTGGTCTTGCCAGACCCCGTCCACGAGCAGGCCCATCACGGTTGCCATGACGCCCACGGACCCTAACGGGCCCGTGGCGCCACCTGATCGCCCGGCGGCGCCCGGCCGCTGCGGGACGGATCCGGCCCCATCGTGGAGAGCACAGCAGCGCTGATCCCCCGATGCCATGGCCGGCTTGAACCGACACGGCCCCCTCCGCTGGATCAGCCTGGTCCTCTGCGGGGCCCTGCTGGCCGTCGTCCTGTCGGGTCTCCCGGCGAGCCTGCCGCTCCTGTTGCCGCCCGCGAAAGCCCAGGTGCCGCCCGCGACAGTTGTGGAGCCGCCCGAGGAGCTGCGGGGGGTGTGGCTCACCGCCAACGACATGCCGGTGCTGCGGGACCGTGGCCGCATGCAGGCCGCCGTGGACCAGCTGGCGGAGCTGGGCTTCAACCGGCTCTATCCGGTGGTCTGGAACGGCGGCTTCGCCTACTACCCCAGCCGGGTGAGCGAGGCGCGCCAGCTGCAGGACTTCACCTTCCGCGGCCTGCAGGGCCAGGACATCCTGGCCGAGCTGATCAGTGCCGGCCGCCACCGCGGCCTCAAGGTGATCCCCTGGTTCGAGTTCGGCTTCATGGCGCCACCGGAGTCGCCGCTGGCCCGGCGGCACCGCAGCTGGCTCACCCAGACCCGCGACGGCGGGCTCACCTCCACCAGTGCCGCCGGCCGGGTGGTGTGGCTCAATCCCTTCCGGCCGGAAGTGCAGCAGCTGATCACCGACCTGGTGCTGGAGGTGGTGAACGACTGGGGAGCCGATGGCATCCAGTTCGACGACCACATGAGCCTGCCGCGGGAGTTCGGCTACGACCCCTTCACCACGGCGCTTTACCGCAAGGACACGGGCAAGGATCCACCGGCCAATCCCGAGGACCCGGCCTGGGTGAAATGGCGCGCCGACCGCATCACCGCCTTCCTTGAGCGCCTCGCCCAGGCGGTGCGGACCGCCCGCCCCGGCGCCCTGATCTCGATCTCCCCCAACTACTACGACTTCGCCTACAAGCTGCAGCTGCAGGACTGGCGCGAATGGGTGCGGCGCGGCATCGCCGATGAACTGCTGGTGCAGATCTACCGGCCCGATCTGGAGAGCTACCACCCCCACCTCGGCCGGCCGGAAGTGCAGGAGGCTCGCCAGCGCATCCCCACCGCAATCGCTGTATTGAGCGGCCAGCGCAACCGACCCACCCCCCTGGCGTTGATGGCCCAGAAGCTGGCCGCCAACCGGGCCCGGGGCCTGGGGGTGGCGTTCTTCTACTTCGAGAGCCTGTGGAGCCTGGGCCCCGAGCCGCCCCAGGAGCGCATTGCCGGGCTGGCCCAGATGCTGGGCCCCCGTCAGCAGCCGCTGGGGGCCTCCGGGGGGCGCGGAGCTACATCGCCGCTCCTGCCGCCGCCGCCTCCTTAGCGAACGCCGGGAGCTGACGTTGACACTCCCCAACGCCCCACTACCAAGGAAAGAAGCTCCCGCCTTCCCCCATGCCCGAGCCGGCCGCCGACCTGCCCCTGGCCGTCCCGACCCACCAGCGCCTCCTGGAGCTGTCCCCCGCGAAGGACACGGAAGCCGAGGAACTGCGGCAGAACCTCTCCGCCCTGGTGGCCCTCGACCGGGTGCTGTGGCTGGGGGGTGATGAGGGACGCAGCCTCTACCGGTTGGACCGCCTCGGCGATCACCACTACGGCAACCTCAGCGCCGTGAAGCTGAGGGACTTCGGTCTTGCCGGTGGCAAGGACGACGGCGAATCGGACCTTGAGGGCCTGGCCCGTGATGGTGATCGCCTCTGGATGGTGGGCTCCCATTCCCTGCGCCGCCGCAAGTACGACGCCACGGCAGGACCCCTGAAGCTCCACGACAGGCAGAGCCGCAACGCCCATGTGCTCGGCTGCCTGCGGCTGGCCTTCGATGCCGCCGAGGGCCGCGATGCCCTCACCCAGGCCCTGGCGAGCGACCGGCGGATCGCCCCGTTTCTGGCGATCCCAAGCAAGGACAACGGACTCGATATCGAAGGCATCGCCGCCCGGGGCGAGCGGGTGCTGGTGGGGCTGCGTGGACCGGTCCTGCGGGGCATCGCCCTGGTGCTCGACCTCCGTCTGGGCGGCCTCGATGGCGAAGGCCCCACCTTGAGCCTGGAGGCCCATCGCTGCCGCTACCTGTCGCTCAGCGGCCTGGCGGTGCGGGATCTGGCCGTGGTCCCCGGCAGCGACGACGTGCTGGTGCTGGCCGGGCCGACGATGGACCTGTCGGGCCCCTGCTACCTGCACCGCTGGCGCAACGCCCCTGGCCCGCAGGGTTCACCCCCGAAGGACGGCGTCACCCTGGAGACCACGGAGCCCCTGCTGTGGATCCGGGATGGTCGCCCCGGTCGCCCCGGCCAGGGCAGCGACAAACCGGAGGGCCTGGATGTGCTGCGCCGTGGCGACCAGCTGCTGGCCTGGGTGGCCTACGACGATCCGGAGGCCGCCAGGATTGGAGCGAAGGGAACCAGTACCCGCCTGGATGGCTATGGGCTGCCGGACTGGCGTCAGCCCAGGTCCACCCCATCGAACAGGTGGCGGCCGGGGGCGTCCGGCGAGGGATCGAACCAGTACTGCTCCACCAGCGTCAGGAAGGCCTGCCGCGGCAGGCGGCCAGGGGGCAGCCCCAGGGCGGTGAGCATCCGATCGAGGTTGGCCGCGATGCCGTTGGTGGGATGGCCGTAGGCGGCGGCGAAGGCGGCCAGGTCGTCGATCTCGAGCTGGCCATCGCCATCGAGGTCGAGCACGTCGAAGAAGCCGCCGGCGGAGCGGGCCATGAACTCCCGCGCCGCCTGGGGATCGGCACCGAAGGCGGCGAACACCCGGCCATGGGAGGCCAGGAACTCGTCCTCATCCACCGTGCCGTCGTGGTTCCGGTCGCGGCGAGCGTTCTCGTGCCGGTAGGTGTCGAGCAGCAGCCCCAGCAGATCCGGGAAGCGGCTGGGCCGGCCCTGCCAGCGCCGCGCGATCCGCACCGCCACCGGTTCGAAGTCACCCTCCAGGGTGTGGCGGCCGTCGCCGTCGCGGTCGTAGAAGCTGAACAGCCGGCGGTAGCGCCGCACCAGTTCGGCCGGCAGGGAGGCGCTCGACATCCACCGGGCGGCAGAGGATTCCGATGGTACGGGGCCGCCGTTGACTGCGCCTCTTGCTACCGCTACCTGCCCTTGCGGCCATGCTTGACGCAAACCTTTACAACCTGTTACAATCTACGAAACAAACTGAAACACACATGACCGACTCCTCCTCCTCCTCCCGCTTCGGCTTCGTCACCTTCGCCGAAACCTGGAACGGCCGTCTCGCCATGCTCGGCTTCGTGATCGGCCTGGGCACCGAGCTGCTCACCGGCCAGGGGATCCTCACCCAGATCGGCCTCGGCTGATCGACCAACGGCCCAGCCCTTTTCCTTTCCTTTCCCTGCCCAACCCATGACCAACACCCCCGCCAACGACGCCTTCCTCCAAGGCGACAGTGAGCGTTCCATCCACATGGAGCAGCTCAAGCGCGTCGAACTCTTCAACGGCCGTGCTGCCATGCTCGGTCTGGTGATCGGCGTGCTCACCGAAGCCATCACCGGCTCCGGCATCGCCCACCAGATCGGCCTTGGCGCCCTGACCGACGGCTACGCCGCCTGCCGCACCCAGTTCCTGCCCTTCTGCTTCTGATCGCTCTGCTGCCGATGCTGCTCCCGCCCCCCTTGTGTCCCTTCACGGCGGCCCGGATCGCCGGCCTGCAGGCCACGGTGCTGCTGCTGCTCACCCTGCTGATCAAGGCCCGGGTGCAGATCAAGGCCGCTTCGGCCCTGGGCCTGTTCCTGCTGGCCCTGCAGACCCTGGTGTTCCTGGCCGCAGCCGGAGCCCTGGGCCTTGTGGCCATCGGCGGAGCGGCCCTGGCCCTGACACGGCCCCGGGCGGTCGCCTCCTGAGAGACCCCCCTTCCATGACCGCCCTGCTGCAGCCACCGCTGGGGGAAGACGCCCTCCGGGCCCTGTTCACCAAGCCCTACGGCGCTCCGGGGCCCACGCCTGAGCAGTGGCGGGCGCTCTACGACGAGAACGTCCACTTCACCGACCCCACCCAGAAACGGCAGGGCCTCGAGGCCTACATCGTGGCCCAGGAGGGCTTGCTGCAGCGCTGCGATGACGTCTTCCTCGAGCCTGGTGCCGTGGCCCTCAGCGGCGATGTGGCCTTCGTGGAATGGACGATGGGCCTGAAGATCAAGGGCATCGAATTCCTCTATCCCGGCACCAGCCGTCTCCGCCTGGGCGCCGACGGCCGGATCGTCGACCATCGCGACTACTTCGACTTCGTCGGCCCCACCTTCACCCCGGTGCCGCTGGTCGGAGGGTTCGTGCGCTGGCTCTACGGGCGCTTCGTGGCCTGAAGGTTCCGATCAGCGTGGCCGGCGCATGACGTAGCCGGTGCAGACGGCACGATGCAGGGTGGTCACGCCGAAAGCGAACCCCTCTTCGGCGGCGATGGCAACCACCTGGTAAGCATCCATCCCGCTCAGCCGCGTCCGTAGCGTCTCCGAAGCTGCCGCGTGCTCCAGAAATCGCTCCAGCTGTTCCTGCTCATCCTGTTCGCTGCTGTCCATGGGATGGCAGCCTCAGCGGCCGGAGCCGGCGAGGGGGAGCTGACCCGGCCTCGCCGATCGGTGACGCCTGGACATGTCTGCCGGGCGACGCCCGGTGAAGCGCGCCAACCGGGCCAGGGGCGTGCTGGCACGGCGCAAGGCCTCCCGTTGCCGCTCGCGGTAGAGGCGATCCACCGCCTCCATGGCCGCCGGGTCGTCATGGTCATGGACGCCGTAGAGCAGGCCGGTGATGCGCTCAGCGTCCATGGCCTCCGCGGCGGCTTCCTGCCAGAGGCGCTCGCTCAGGGAACGGTCGCCCCGCCGAAACTGGGCGTCGGCCAGCTGTCGGGTGAGCGCGAACACGAGCTGCCGCTCCTTGAAGGCTGAGAAACTGCCTTCGAACTGATGGGGAAAGCTACCGCTGGCCATGGGGGGTGTCCTGCCTCTGGAGTTCTCCCCTCAACTGTATCTACTGCTACAGATTTTGACGCCACTGCCCGTCGGTCCTCGCTCGTCGTGGCGCCCGCGCCACCAGGGTGGGAGCTCCTCCTGCGTCGAGGCCATGGCCACCTTCCCGTTTCTGGTGATCGTCCACGCCCTGGCCGCCACGGTGTGGACCGGCGGCCACCTGGTGCTGGATCTGGGTGTGCTGCCGAGGGCCCTTCGGGAGCGGAGCGCTGAACGCATCCGCGATTTCGAGGCGATCTTCGAGCCCCTCGGCCTCACGGCCCTCGCCATCCAGGTGATCACGGGCCTCTGGATGGGCTCAATCCTGCTGCCTGGTTTCGATGGACTGTTCAACCCAGCGAGCCCAATCGGCGTGCTGGTGGGCACCAAGCTGCTGCTGCTGGGCGCCACCGCCGCCCTGGCCTGGCACATCCGTGCCATCACCGCCCTCGCGATCGCCTTCGTGGTGGTGGGTGCCCTGATCCGTCTGGGTGGCGTGCTGGGCTGAGCGGGTCCATTCGTTCTTCGCAGGAGAATGGACCCCAATTCCCCATGCTCGGTGGAAGGTGGCTGCAGAACGACGTCATGTCCTTGCCGCCCATGTCCATCCCCATGATCGATCTCCCTTTTCTGGCGGAACTGCTGGTGGCCCTGTTCGTGGTCGCCACCCTGGATGGCCCGCCGCCGGTGGAACCCGCCCAGGAACCGCCTGCCAGGGAGCCGGAGCCGCCTGAGCCGCTACCGGGTGGCTGGTCGGCGGAGACCGACCTCCACGCCCAGCGCCTCCTGCGGCTCGAGAGACGCCGTGACACGTTTGCTTCCCAGCCGTGACCGGCCAGGCGGATCAGGTTCCTAAAGTCTTTCAGCGATCGGCCACGCACCAGGGAGTGGGCGCCATGCTCGAAGCTGTCGACCAGAAGGCTCTTTTCGATTACTGGCACGATCGTGTCCGGCTGAAGAACCTGCCGCGCATCGGCGCTCAGGAGCATGTGCCGACCCAGGTGTTGCGACATGAGTGCACCAACTACGACGATCTCAGACGCCTCAAGGCCGTTCAGGACCTTGATGAGCTTGAGCGCTGCCGCGTCATCGCCATCATCAAGTACGAGTGCACCGCCAAGGTGCTGCAGCGGCGCACTGGACTGCTGAGGGACTACGCCCGGCAGTGCGAAGAGAACACACGCACCCAGCAGAAGGACCGTTCCCGACTGCGCGCGGTGCTGCACCAGCTCAAAGAGGTGTTGCGGGGCAAACAGGTGATGATCGATCGCCTCGAAGCCCGCCTCCAAGCCCTGGAGGCGGAAAATGCCGCGCTGCGCTCCGAGCAGCAGCAGTCGAAGGCCGAGCTGCAGTTGCAGAAGGAGCTGCTGGCCCTGCAGCGGGCCCTCGATGCCGAGGTGGAACGTCGCCGGCAACTGGCCAGGAACAACCAGAGCCTCGGCGGCCGTGTCGCCCACACCGATCGTTACAGGCGCCAGCGCGACGAACTTCAGGAGGCCCTCAGGGCCGAACGGCAGACCACCCGGCAGCTGCGTGGGGAGCTGGAACGGCTCCGGGCCGGTGAGCAGCTGGGCTTCGGCCTGGCCGAGTAGGGCCATGGCCAGACCCCCATCCCCCCGCTCCACGCCGGCCCGACCGAAGCCTCCCACCATCAACGAGCTGAAGCGCGAGGTCCTGACCCTGGCCGGGGTCTCCAGCACCCGGGAGCTCAAGCGCACCAACCAGGACCTGCGCCATCTCGATTTCCGCCGCACGGCAAGTTGGCGTACCGCCCTGGAGGTGCTGCAGCAGTCGGCGGCCGCCTATCCCGACTGGGATGCCCAGCCACCGGAGGAGTTCAGGGAGCTGTTCGCGGCCATCGATGAGGCCAGTGAGGCCTATGGCCAGTCGATCGAGGAGGGCCTGAGGCTCAGCGCCCAGCTCCAGAAGGCGGCCGACGATCTGGAGTCCCTCTCTGGCGAATTGCTGGAGGAGGCCGACGAGCTCAGGACTGTCCAGGCCGCCTCCCGCCGTCAGGCGCGCCAGCGCCGGCTCAACTGAGGGCGCCGCGTCGCGATGCGGTTCCGGTCCAGGCGGCTGAGAAAGACATAACTGGCGAAGCCGATCACGACCATGGCGAGCATGAAGCCCGGATAGGAGACACGCCAGTTGTCCGGGCCTGTGATCATCGTCCACTCGGACATGCCGCCGATGCCCGCCAGCAGGGTCAGCGGCATGAAGATCGTCGTGATCAGTGTCAGGCGCCGGACCGTGGCGTTGGTGTCGTTGGCGGCCTTGGCCATCTGATTGTTGAGCATCGACAGGTACATCTCCATCAGGCTGGTGACGATGTCCCGGTACGACTCGGTGACCTCGTAGAAGCGCACCAGATGGTCGTAGATGTCGCGATAGTGGTAGATCGCCTTCTTCGACACCAAGGGGAAATCGCCCCGGCAGATCTTGCTGAGGATCTCCCGTTCGTGAAACAGGCTTTTGCGCAGCCGCAGAAGATAGCGCCGGAAGCGGATCAGCTCGGCCGGCTGGAAACTTGCCGGATCCGCCATCAGGGCTTCTTCCACTCCATTCAACTCATCCTCGAGCACCTCGATGGCCACGAACTTCTGATCGACGACCTGATCGAGGATCAGGTGCATGAGGTGGGATGGACCTTGGCGGGCCTCCTCAATCCCCCTCTCCACCATCGTCTCCACCCCATCGAGATAGGAGCGATGCCTGGCATCCAGATGGCTGATGCTGACCAGAAATCGCTGGCCGAGGAAGAGGTTGATCTCACCCACCTCCAGGACGCCACGGTCGTACCGAAACGTGTTGAAGAGAATGAAGGTGTTGTTGGAGAAATCGTCGATCTTGGGAATCTGATGATCATCGAAGCAATCCTCGATCGAGAGCGCGTGCAGGCCCAGCAGACCGACGAGGTGGTCCAGTTCGTCCCTGCTGGCTTCGCAGTAATGCAGCCAGGCAAACCCGTCCGCTTCGCTTGTGCCCACAGCCTCCTCGGCTGACGCCACACGCAGCGCCGGGCCGGTGCGGCCGATCCGATAGAAGCTGGGGTCAGCCATGGGCTCCATCGTGTCACGGGGGCGGGTTCACTTTTGTCAGGCTGGTGTCCCCATCCCCCTGGCCGGATGCCCCATCACCTGGATCGCCCCACCAAGATCTGCCCGGTCTGCGGACGACCGTTCCAGTGGCGCAGGAAGTGGAAGGATGTCTGGGACGAGGTGCGCTACTGCTCCGAGCGCTGCCGCCGCAACCGCAACCGCGCCCGCCCGGATGCTTCCGCTCCCGTTCCGATCTCGAAGCGCGCCACCAGCGCCGCATGATCCGACCCCGGGTCCACGCCACGCCGATGCTGCCTTGATTCACCGCCGGAACCCCTCGGTGCCCAGCGCAGGTCTCCTCGGCTGTTCTGCTCAGCCTCAGGCGAGGATCAGGTTGGAGGCCGAGAACTGGACCGGTCCCATCAGCATCACTTCGAAGTCGCTGCTGCCGTTGCCGTCGAGATCCCCCTGCAGGAGGGCGTGGTTCTGGCGGAGGTTCTGCTCCAGCCGCAGCTGGCCCGCCTCCCCGTAGAACGCCCTGGAGCCGATCCAGTTGAAGGACTGGAGGCCAGCCCGGCGGCTGTCGGCGTCCACCCTCGAAAGATCAATCCTGTCGTCGGCGGCGAAGTCGGTGATCACATCGCGCCACTGGGGGCTGCTGAGGCTGCTGTCGGCCCGGACATAGACGAAGGTATCGCGGCCACCGCCCACCAGACCTTTCCACTGGGCCGGCACTCCGGGCAGACCGAAGAAGGCCAGGTCGCGGAAGTTGTTGGGGGCGGACCAGTTCGGGGCCAGGGGGGCGCCAGCCAGCCAGTCGGCTCCGTAGCCACCCGAGATGATGTCGTGGCCGCCAGTGCCGACGATGCTGTCCTGGCCGCTGGTGCCGATGCTGGACGGGGCCAGGGCTCCGATGGTGAGGCTGGCATTGGCGATCGCGGCGACCGTGAACGTGCCGTAGTAGTCGTCCTTGGACGCCGTATAGAAGCCGACGAAGTTCGGGTTTCCGGCCGTTGGTGATGTTCCGGCGGTGTCGGGGAGTCGGCCGGCTGCCTTCTCCCGCGCCGCCTGGGAGCGGAGGATGGATGTGTAGGCATTCGATTCAAAGGAATAGTTCGGATTGGGTTTGTCCGCACTGGGATCGGCTTCGGTGTAGCCATAGTTCCATACATTCCAGTTGTGGGCATAGTATTTCTCGCCCGTTGGCTGGGGCACCTGCGCACCCTGCCCGCCGTTCATGGCGCCCCAGGAGGTATTGATGGAGAAATCGAAGCCGAAGGCGGGATAGGTCTGCTGGGGATTGAGGCTGCTGGCGCCGGCGGAGCGCGGGTAGCCGAAGGGGGAGGGCCCGTAGGGGACCTCCTCGAGGAACTGGATCCAGCCCGCGGGAGCATTCGGCGGCCAGTAGGCCGGTAGCCCCTTCTGCACGGCGTTGGCCATGATCACCTGCTGCTGCCAGAGCCGCATCGGGCCGACGAATCGCCGGTTCGGGGCATCCCAGAGATTCGATGCTGTCCCGACACCCTTCCCAGAGGCGGCACTGGTGGTGAATCCGCCCGGTGGCAGGGCGGCGAAATCCATGGCGATCGCGGCCGCGTTCAGAAAGCCGAAATTGTGGACGCTTCCGCTGCTGTCGGTGATGTTGGTCTGGATCGGATAGGCCCAGTCATCGATATACGACATATCAGCGGAAAAGCCGCTGCCATCGATCGTGTATTCGTAGAAGGAGAAGGGCGCTGTGATGTTCCAGCCGATCGGTTCCTGGCCAGGGTTGGCGAACAGTGTGGCGGAGCTCGAGACGTAGATCCTCATCTGAGGAGCCGCCAGGATCGGAACATTGTTCAGACCCGGGGAGAGGCTGTTGCTCTGGCCGGGCTGGAGCGGCTCAACGCTGAACCCTGGCCCGACGACGTAGTAGTAGAGGCTGCCTCCCGACTGGTTGTTGATGGTCAGGGAGGCGGTGGCCATGGTCCAGCTCGATACCCGGATCCAACGTAGATGTCACCGGAGGGACGTCAGCCAGCGGGCGCTGCGGCGCAGGCCTTCGTCGCAGTCGCCCCGCATCAGCAGCCCCGCCCCGCCCCAGACCAGCCGCGGGGCCAGATCCAGCGGGCCGCCGCCCAGCTCCCGCAGCGGCGTGAAGCCGAGCCGCCGGAAGTAGCGCACCAGCCGCCGGTGCTGGCGCTCCCCATCGCGGATCGCCAGCAGGCGCGCCGAGCGGCAGGGCGTTTCCTCGAGGGACCAGGCGAAGGTGGCGGCCCAGATCAGCGGCCCCACGGCTTCGCTGCGCTCCCCCTGCACCCGCATCGTGTCGAGCCTCAGGCCATCGGCCAGCGGCAGGCACCACCCCTTGAGCTCCCCCAGCAGCAGGGGCGGCTGCTCCGGCCGGGGGCGCGCCACCGCCACCCGCAGTCCCCGCACTCCCGCCATCCCCTGCACCTGCAGCCGCAGCAGCAGGCCGCGCTCCCGGGCCTGCCGCTCCAGAACCTCCAGGTTCAGCATGGTGCGCTGTCCGGCGGCGGCGGGTAAGGCTCGGCGGCGAGCACCGCCTCCAGCGGCAGCGGTCCGTGGATATGGGGGAAGCTTTCGCCGCTCTCCGGGGCCGGCTCCCAGCGCAGCGGCGCGGTCAGGCGCCGTGGGTCGATGGTCAGCAGCAGCACCTCCCCCGCATCGGCGTAGAAGCGCCCGTGGGTGCCCTCCACCTGGTCGGCCCCGCTGGCATGGATGAAGCCCACCTCCTGCAGCGACTGGCCGCGGGTCGAGCGCTCGTACACCCCGCGGGTCTTGGCCTCCCGCCAGTCGTCGGCCAGGGCCAGGTGATAGATCCACTGCCCGGAGCGCCAGGGCCGCCGGGGCGCCCAGGCCCCGGCCATCACCGCGGCCAGCTCGGGCCCCTCAAGGAAGCGATGCAGCCAGCACTGCAGCGGAGCCAGATCGCCCAGCTGGTCGAACCCCTCGGGATCGGCGAGACGGAACTGGCGCACGAAGGGCAGCAGGGCCAGGTCGGCCAGGGATGGCCGCCCCCCCACCAGCCAGCCCTCCGGCCCAAGGGCGGCGCTCCAGTCCCGCAGGATCGACAGCGCGGCCCCGCGATGCTGCTCCCGGTCGGCGCCGGGATGGCGGTGGGCGTACTTGAAGCGGTCGAGATGGTGCTTGAAGGCCCCATCGTTCTGCTCGATCAGGGTGGCGATCCGGGCCCGCTCCTGCCCAGCGGCCTTGCTGCTCCCCAGGCGCCGCAGGTCGCCGGGATCGTGGCGGTCCAGGGCCCAGGCCATCACCGCCAGGCTGTCCGGCAGCACCCGGGCGCCGCCCTGGGGATCGGGGCCGGCGTCGTGCGTCAGCACCAGGGCCGGCACGGTCGCGGCGGGGGAGGCCTCCAGCAACTCGGGGGGCTTGCGCCCCAGGTGCACCTCCCGCAGCTCCAGATCCAGCCCCGGCGTGAGCCCCGCCGCCGCCAGGGCCAGCCGGGCCCGGATGGCGTAGGGGCAGCGGCGGAAGCTGTACAGGATGGACAGGCGCGGCGCCATCCGCTCAGCCGCCCACGGTGGGCATCACCCGTCCGATATGGGCCACACCGGAAGCCTCGGCGCGCCGCATCTGGCGCTGGCGTTCGGCGAACCGCTCCCGGTCGGCGTCAGAGAAGCGATCGATGCAGTGGCGGCAGCTCACCCCGGCCACGTAGCTCTCCAGGCCCAGGTCGGCGGGAGCCAGGGGCAGGCCGCAGGCATGGCACACGTGGTAATTACCCGGCCGCAGGCGGTGGTCGAGGGCGACCCGCTGGTCGAACACGTAGCACTCGCCGTGCCAGCGGCTCTCAGCTTCCGGCACCTGCTCCAGGTAGTTGAGGATCCCCCCCTGCAGCTGCAGCACGTTGTCGAAGCCCTGGTTCAGCAGGTGGGCGGTGGCCTTCTCGCAGCGGATGCCGCCGGTGCAGAACAGGGCCAGGCGCTGCGGCCGCCGCTGGGCCACCAGGGGCCGCAGGTGCCGCTCCACCCAGGCGGGGAAGTCGCTGAAGTTCTCGGTGCCGGGGTCGATGGCGCCGGCGAAGCTGCCCAGGGCCACCTCGTAGTGGTTGCGGGTGTCGATGGTCAGGGTGTCGGGGTCATCCAGCAGGGCGTTCCAGTGTGCAGGGGGCACCGGGATTCCCGTGCCCAGGGCCGGCTGGGCCGAAGGTTCGGCCATCGTCACGATCTCGCTTTTGAGGCGCACCTTGAAGCGGTGGAACACCGCTCCGGTGGCCTCACTGCGCTTGACCTCCAGGCTGGCCAGGCGGGGATCGGCCTCCAGCAGCGCCAGCAGGGCGGCCACGGCGGAGGCCGGTCCGCAGACCGTGCCGTTGATGCCCTCGCGGGCCAGCAGCACCGTGCCCTTCAGGCCGGCCTCGCTGCCCAGGGCCAGCAGCCGGGCCCGCCAGAGCGGCAATTCCTCGCTGCCAAAGGGGACGAACCGGTAGAAGCTGGCGACCTGCACCCTCAGCGGCCGGCGATGGCGGTGGCGGGAGCGGCCGGGGCGGCCGTGGCGGGCTGCCCCTCCAGCTGCACCCGCACCCCGGCGGCCCGCAGCAGCTCCCGGTCGCTGGCTATCGCCGGGTTGGAGGTGGTGAGCAGGGTGTCGCCGTAGAAGATCGAATCGGCCCCCGCCAGCAGGCAGAGGATCTGGGCCTCCCGTCCCAGCTGCTCGCGTCCCGCGCTGAGCCGCACCCGGCTGTGGGGCATGAGGATGCGGGCGGTGGCGACCATGCGTACCAGCTCCAGGGGGTCGACCGGCGGCCGGTTCTCCAGCGGAGTGCCCTCCACGGCCACCAGGGCATTGATCGGCACGCTCTCGGGATGGGGATCCAGGCAGGCCAGCACCTGCAGCAGGGCGGCCCGGTCGTCCGGCGTCTCGCCCATGCCGATGATGCCGCCGCAGCAGAGGTCGATGCCGGCGCTCCTCACCCGCTGCAGGGTGTCGAGCCGCTCCTGGTAGGTGCGGGTGGAGATGATCCGGTCGTAGTGCTCGGGGCTGGTGTCCAGGTTGTGGTTGTAGGCGGTCAGTCCCGCCTCCGCCAGTCGGGCCGCCTGGCCGTCCGTGAGCATGCCGGCGGTGACGCAGGCCTCCAGGCCCAGCTCCCGCACCCCCCGCACCATGGCGAGCATGGCCTCGAACGGGGCACCATCCCGGATCTCCCGCCAGGCCCAGCCCATGCAGAAGCGGTGGGCGCCGGCCGCCTTGGCCTGCCGGGCGCGCTCCAGGACCGGCTCCACCGCCAGCTCCGGCCGGCCGCCCACGTCGCTGGGGTGGTGCATCGACTGGGGGCAGTAGGCGCAGTCCTCCTCGCAGCCCCCGGTCTTGACGCTCAGCAGCGAGGCCAGCTGCACGTGGTAGCCGGGGTTGGCGCGGCGGTGCACCGCCTGGGCCTGCCAGAGCAGATCCACCAGGGGCAGGTCGAGCAGGTCCTGGATCTCCTGGCGGGACCAGTCGTGGCGCAGGGTCATGGGGCGTTCTCCACACCGTTCTGGACGCCACCGAAGCGGCGCTGGCGCCCCTGATAATCCAGCAGCGCCGCCAGCAGGGCCTCGGTGTCGAAGTCGGGCCAGAGCACCTCGGTGATGTGCAGCTCGGCGTAGGCGAGCTGCCAGAGCAGGAAGTTGCTGATGCGCTGCTCGCCGCTGGTGCGGATCAGCAGGTCGGGGTCGGCATCGCCGGCGGTGAACAGTTCGGAGGCGAACAGCTCTTCGTCGATGCTGGCGGGGTCGAGCTCGCCGCGGGCGGCCCGATCGGCCAGGCGGCGGGCCGCCCGCACCAGCTCGCTGCGGCCGCCGTAGTTGGTGCAGACGTTGAAGTGGATGCCGCTGTTGCCGGCCGTGCGCTCGGTGGCGTCGTTGATCAGGACCTTCAGACCCTCCGGCAGGGGCTCCAGATCGCCGAGGAAGCGGATGCGCACCTGCTGACGCTCGAGGGCCTCGAGCTCCTTGGCCAGCACCCGTTCGAACAGGGCCATCAGGAAGGCCACCTCCTCGCCCGGCCGGGTCCAGTTCTCGGTGGAGAAGGCATAGGCGGTGAGGGCGCCGATGCCCCAGTCGCTGCAGTGGCGCAGGGTGCGTTTCAGCACCTCCACCCCGGCCCGGTGGCCCATGGCCCGGGGCAGCCCCCGCTGACGGGCCCAGCGGCCGTTGCCGTCCATGATCACCGCCACGTGGCGGGGCAGCCGAGCCGGATCCAGCTGGGCGGGCAGCTGGTCGGGATCGGACGATGGAGTGGTCGCCAGGGCGCGACTCATCCGCGATGTTCCGGCGGGTCCGCCGCCACGCTACGCCCCGTGGGAGCGGAGGCCAGGGCGTCGGTGAGCAGGTCGTGAAGGCGGCTGCTGGTGATCGGCCGCTCCAGCCGGCCCTGGGAGGCGAGCGACAGGGTGCCCGTCTCCTCGGAGACGACGATGCAGAAACAGCCGTCGTGGCGCTCGGTCAGTCCCATGGCGGCCAGGTGGCGGGTGCCGTAGCGGTTCAGGCCCTGGCGGGAGAGGGGCAGGATCACCCCGGCCGCCACGATGCGGTTCTTCTGGACCAGCACCGCCCCGTCGTGCAGGGGGGTGTCCACCGCGAAGAGGTTGAGCAGCAGGTCGACTGAGAGCTGGGCATCGATGCGGATGCCGGGGTTGAGGAAGTCCTCGGGGCGCAGATCACTGCCCAGGTCGAGCACGATCAGGGCCCCGCAGCGCGCCTGGGACAGACGCCCGGCCGCCTCGGTGAGCAGGCTCACCGACCCAGACGCCAGCTGGTCCCGGCTGCGGTCGGCGAACAGCACCCCAAGGCGGCCGGTGCCCAGCAGTTCCATCAGGCGCCGCAGTTCCCCCTGCCACAGGATCGCCAGGGCGAGGCTGCAGGCCAGCACCAGCGCATCCACCAGGCTGCTGGTGAGGGGCAGGTTGGCGTAACGCTGCACGAACCAGGCCAGCGCCACCAGGAACAGGTAGCCGCGCAGCAGCCACAGGGTGCGCGCTTCCGTGACCCGGCCCAGCAGGAGCAGCCCGAGCAGGGAAGCGAACAGGAGATCCAGCAGCAGGCGGAAATCGATGAGCCGCAGCCAGATCACAACACAAAGGAGGGGCAGGCCGGTTCAACGGGTGGCCGCCTGACGCGGTCAGGATACCGGCAGGAGCCGGTGGGGCAGGACGTCGTAGCGCAGTAGGTCTTCCGGCTGCTCGCGCCGCTGCACCACCTCGGCCACGCCGTCGTGAACGAGCACCGCCGCCGGCCGGGGGATGCGGTTGTAGTTGGAGCCCATCGACGCGTTGTAGGCGCCGGTGGCGAACACGGCGAGCACGTCCCCGGGGGCGGTGGCCGGCAGACGGACGTCGTGGAGCAGCACGTCGCCGGACTCGCAGTGCTTGCCGGCCACGGTGACCGCCTCGGTGGCCTCCGCCAGCGGCCGGTCGGCCAGCACCGCGGTGTACAGCGACTGATAGGTGATCGGCCGCGGGTTGTCGCTCATGCCGCCATCCACCGAGAGGTAGGTGCGCAGGCCGGGGATCTCCTTGCGGCTGCCCAGGGTGTAGAGCGTCAGCCCCGCCGTCGCCACCAGGGAGCGGCCGGGTTCGCACAGCAGCCGCGGCAGGGCCAGCTGGCGCTGGCCGCAGGCCTCGGCCACCGCCGTCGCCACCACCCGCACCCACTCCTGGATGCTCGGCGGATCATCGGAGCCCACATAGCGGATGCCGAGGCCGCCGCCGACGTTGAGGTCGCCGCAGGGGTGGCCGAGGGAACGGGCCAGGCCCAGGGCCTCGGCCATCACCCCGGCCAGGTCGCGGTGGGGTTCCAGCTCGAAGATCTGGGAGCCGATGTGGGCATGCAGACCATCCACCCGCGCCCAGGGGCAGGCGGCCAGGTGGCGCAGCACGGCCTCCAGCTGGTCGGGGTCGAAGCCGAATTTGCTGTCGAGGTGGCCGGTGCGGATGTACTCGTGGGTGTGGCACTCGATGCCCGGGGTGAACCGCACCAGCACCCGCACCGGCGCGGGCCGCCCGGCCGCCAGGGTGGCGAGCAGGCTGATGTCGTTCCAGTTGTCGAGGATCACCGTCACGCCGCGGTCGACGGCGAGCTGCAGCTCCTCGGCGGATTTGTTGTTGCCGTGGAAGACGATCCGCTCGGCCGGCATGCCGCCCTGCAGCGCCGTGAGCAGTTCCCCGGCCGAGACCGCATCGAGGCCCAGGCCCTCGGCAGCCACCAGGGCCGTGATCGCCAGGGAACTGTTGGCCTTGGAGGCGTAGAGGGCCAGCGCCTCGCCGGGGTAGTGGGCGTCCAGGGCCTCCCGGTAGGCCCGGCAGGTGGCCCGCAGGCTGGCCTCATCGAGCACGTAGAGCGGCGTGCCGTAGGTGCGCGCCAGGTCGCTCAGCAGGCATCCCCCCACCTCCAGGCGGCCCAGGGCATCGAGGCGGGCGGTGAGCGGAGCCAGGTTGCGGTTGGGGCTGAGCGGATCGGCTCCCTGCTCGAAGGGACCTCCGGAGGCGATCGGGGCCGCGGAAAGGGGAGCGACCGGATCGGTCGCCGGGGAGGCGCTGGTCACCATGGCGGCCTGTTCGTCGATGGGGTCAGGATGTCCGATCGTAAGGATGTTCTTGTCCAACGGCCGTGCCGGCGCCACCTCCGCCACCGCTGCCCGACCCGACCCTGTCTCCGCTGGTCCCGGCGGACGCCGCGGCCTGCCTGGCCCTCGACCGGGCCGCCCTCGGCGGCCTCTGGAGCCTGGAGCAGTGGCGCCGGGAGCTGGAGGAGGAGGGCCGGCCGGGCCTGGGGCTGCGCCGGGGGGCCGACCTGCTGGCCATGGCCAGTGGCTGGCTCGTGGTCGACGAGCTGCACATCACCCTGGTGGCGGTGGCCCCGGACCAGCGCCGCCGGGGGCTGGGGCGTCGGGTGCTGCAGGCGTTGATGGCGGCCGGCCGCGAGCGCGGCGCCCGCCGCGCCACCCTGGAGGTGGCGGCCGGCAATGGCCCGGGGATCGCCCTGTACGAAGCCCTGGGGTTCCGCACCGCCGGCATCCGTCATGGTTACTACCGCAATGGGGAGGACGCCCTGATCCAATGGGTCAACCTGACCCTGGGAACCTGACAATGTGACAGGGGTGTGGATAACCGTAGATTCCTATACCTATTTCTTGTCAATCCTGGCCCTTCGTTTGTGTTCTGATTCGTCTGAGCGCCTGCGGCACGTGGGTTTCTGAGGAGTGTGCTCCCCACCTCCCACACGGCCCTTCAATCCTGATAGGTTGGTGCCACTTGCATCTGGTCCCGCCCCATGTTCGAGCGGTTTACCGAGAAGGCCATCAAGGTGATCATGCTGGCCCAGGAAGAGGCCCGCCGCCTCGGCCACAACTTCGTCGGCACCGAGCAGATCCTGCTGGGCCTGATCGGCGAGGGCACCGGTGTCGCCGCCAAGGTCCTCAAGTCGATGGGGGTCAACCTCAAGGACGCCCGGGTCGAGGTCGAGAAGATCATCGGCCGCGGCTCCGGCTTCGTCGCCGTGGAGATCCCCTTCACCCCGCGGGCCAAGCGGGTGCTGGAGCTCTCCCTGGAGGAGGCCCGCCAGCTCGGGCACAACTACATCGGCACCGAGCACCTGCTCCTGGGGCTGATCCGTGAGGGCGAGGGCGTGGCCGCCCGGGTGCTCGAGAACCTCGGCGTCGACCTGGCCAAGGTCCGCACCCAGGTGATCCGCATGCTGGGCGAGACGGCCGAAGTGGCCTCCGGCAGCTCGGGCAAGGGCTCCACCAAGACCCCCACCCTCGACGAATTCGGCAGCAACCTCACCCAGCTGGCGGCCGAGTCCAAGCTCGACCCCGTCGTGGGACGCCAGAACGAGATCGACCGGGTGATCCAGATCCTCGGCCGCCGCACCAAGAACAACCCCGTCCTGATCGGTGAGCCGGGCGTGGGCAAGACCGCCATCGCCGAGGGCCTGGCCCAGCGGATCACCCAGGGTGAGATCCCCGACATCCTCGAGGACAAGCGCGTCCTCACCCTCGACATCGGCCTGCTGGTGGCCGGCACCAAGTACCGGGGTGAGTTCGAGGAACGGCTCAAGAAGATCATGGAGGAGATCCGCTCCGCCGGGAACGTGATCCTCGTGATCGACGAGGTGCACACCCTGATCGGCGCCGGTGCCGCCGAAGGCGCCATCGACGCCGCCAACATCCTCAAGCCGGCCCTGGCCCGGGGTGAACTGCAGTGCATCGGCGCCACCACCCTCGATGAATACCGCAAGCACATCGAGCGCGACGCCGCCCTGGAACGCCGCTTCCAGCCGGTGATGGTGGGCGAGCCCTCCGTCGTCGACACGATTGAGATCCTCAAGGGGCTGCGGGAGCGCTACGAGCAGCACCACCGCCTCAAGATCAGCGATGAGGCCCTCGTCGCCGCCGCCACCCTCGGCGACCGCTACATCAGCGACCGCTTCCTGCCCGACAAGGCCATCGACCTGATCGACGAGGCCGGCAGCCGGGTGCGGCTGCTCAACTCCAAGCTGCCGCCGGCGGCCAAGGAGGTCGACAAGCAGCTGCGCGGCGTCCAGAAGGAGAAGGAGGATGCCGTCCGCCAGCAGGACTTCACCAAGGCCGGTGAACTGCGCGACAAGGAGGTCGAACTGCGCGACCAGATCCGCACGATCCTGCAGGCCCGTCGCGACGACGAACCAGCCAGTGCCTCCGGCGAGACCGACACCCCGGCCCTGCTGGGCGGCCCCGTGGCCGATGACGCCAGTGAGGAAAGCCGCTCCCCCCTCGTCACCGAGGAGGACATCGCCCAGATCGTCGCCTCCTGGACCGGCGTGCCCGTCCAGAAGCTGACCGAGAGCGAGTCGGTGAAGCTGCTCAACATGGAGGAGACTCTCCACCAGCGCCTCATCGGCCAGGACGAGGCCGTCAAGGCCGTGTCCCGGGCCATCCGGCGGGCGCGGGTCGGCCTCAAGAACCCCAATCGCCCGATCGCCAGCTTCATCTTCTCCGGCCCCACCGGCGTCGGCAAGACGGAGCTCACCAAGGCTCTCGCCGCCTACTTCTTCGGCAGCGAGGACGCCATGATCCGGCTCGACATGAGCGAGTTCATGGAACGCCACACCGTCAGCAAGCTGATCGGTTCGCCTCCGGGCTATGTGGGCTTCAACGAAGGCGGGCAGCTCACCGAGGCCGTGCGCCGGCGTCCCTACACCGTGGTGCTGTTCGACGAGATCGAGAAGGCCCACCCCGATGTCTTCAACCTGCTGCTGCAGCTGCTGGAGGACGGCCGGCTCACCGATTCCAAGGGACGCACGGTCGATTTCAAGAACACCCTGATCATCATGACCTCGAACATCGGTTCGAAGGTGATCGAGAAGGGTGGTGGCGGCCTCGGCTTCGAGTTCGGCGGCGGCGACGTGGAGGAGACCCAGTACAACCGCATCCGCTCCCTGGTCAACGAGGAGCTGAAGCAGTACTTCCGCCCCGAGTTCCTCAACCGTCTCGACGAGATCATCGTCTTCCGTCAACTCACCCGCGACGAGGTGAAGCTGATCGCCGAGATCATGCTGCGGGAGGTCTTCGCCCGCATGCAGGACAAGGGCATCGGCATGTCCGTCACCGAGGCCTTCAAGGAGCGCCTCGTCGAGGAGGGCTACAACCCCAGCTACGGCGCCCGTCCCCTGCGCCGTGCGGTGATGCGCCTGCTCGAGGATTCGCTGGCGGAGGAATTCCTCTCCGGCCGGATCGGTGAAGGCGATGCCTGCCTGGTGGATGTCGACGACGACAAGCAGGTGGTGATCCGCAAGCAGTCGGTCACCCCATCCCTGCCGGAGCTGGCCAGCGCCAGCGCCTGATCGATCGCGACCCGGATCGGCCGACTTCTACATTTCTTTGATGAGATGGCGGCCATGACGGATCTTCTGCAGACCCAGGCCATCGCCCCGGCGGTGGTCCTCCGTGGGGAGGGGGCCTGGCGTGAGGCCCTGCCCCGCATCGTTGACCTGGGCCGGAGGCCCCTGCTCCTTGGCCGCAGTGCCTCCACCTTCGGGCTGCGTCAGCAACTGGCCGCCGACCTGGAGCAAGGCGGGGCCTGTCCCGTGGTCAGCCAGGACCTGCGCGACTGCTGCGACGACGACCTCGGCCCCCTGGCCCGGGACGCCGCGGCCGCCGGCTGTGATGCCGTCATCGCCGCCGGTGGCGGCAAGGTGCTGGACGCGGGCAAGCTGCTGGCCCACCGGCTCGGCCTCCCCTGCATCACGGTGCCCACCAGCGCCGCCACCTGCGCCGGCTGGACGGCCCTGGCCAACCTCTACACCCCCGAGGGCGCCTTCCTCGGGGATGTTGCCCTCGACCGCTGCCCGGACCTGCTCGTCTTCGACCATGCCCTGGTGCGACAGGCCCCGCCGCGCACCCTGGCCAGCGGCATCGCCGATGCGGTGGCCAAGTGGTACGAGGCCTCGGTGAGCAGCGGCAGCAGTGGCGATGGGCTGATTCAGCAGGCGGTGCAGATGGCGCGCCTGCTGCGCGATCTGCTGCTGCTCGAGGGGGAAGCCGCCCTCGCCGACCCCTCCGGCGAGGCCTGGGTGCGGGTGGCGGAGGGCTGCGCCCTCACCGCCGGCCTGATCGGCGGCATCGGCGGGGCCCGCTGCCGCACCGTGGCCGCCCACGCCGTCCACAACGGACTCACCCAGCTCGCCGCCACCCACGGCTGCCTGCATGGCGAGAAGGTGGGCTTCGGCGTGCTGGTGCAGCTGTGGCTGGAGGAGCAGCTGGCGGGTAATCGCCTGGCGGCCCAGGCCCGGCGTCAGCTGCTGCCCTTCTTCCGCCGGCTGGGCCTGCCCACTGATCTGGAGGACCTGGGGCTGGCCGGCGCCAGCCTTGATCAGTTGCGCCAGGTCTGTCGCTTTGCCTGCCGGGAGGGCTCCGACCTGCACCGGCTGCCCTTCGCGGTGGCCCCCGAGGATCTGCTTGCCGCCATGGTGGGCGCCACCGCCGAGCGGCAGCAGGCGTGACGGCCGGCCCCCCCAGTGGCCGCGAGCTGGTCGCGACCGCCGCCGCGTCGTTGCTCGATCCCCTCGGCCGCGACCTGGCCGCCCGGGTGGAATGGTGGGAGCTGCCGCAGCACCCTGGGCACTGGCCCGTGGCCGTGCTGGGGGAGGGTCCGCCCCTGCTGCTCCTGCATGGCTTCGACAGCTCGTTCCTGGAGTTCCGCCGCCTGGCCCCCCTTCTGGCGGCCCATCACCGGCTGCTGATCCCGGACCTGCACGGGTTCGGATTCTGTCCCAGGCCCGTGGAGCGGGAGTACACCCCCCAGGCCGTGCTGGCTCACCTTGAAGCGCTGCTGGAGGAGCTGGAGCGGCGGGAGTCCTGGGGGGGCCGCCGCCTCGGCCTGATCGGTGCCTCGATGGGGGGTGCGGTGGCGGTGGAGCTGGCCCGGCGCCATCCCGGACGCTTCGAGCGCCTGCTGCTGCTGGCCCCGGCCGGTCTCACGGGCCGGCCCATGCCCCTGCCGCCCCTGCTGGACGGGCTGGGGGTGCGTTTCCTGGCCCTGCCCTCGGTGCGGCAAGGCCTCTGCCGCAGCGCCTTCGCCGACCCCGAGCGGGATGTGGGCCCTGCGGAGCTGGAGATCGCTTCGCTGCACCTGCAGTCGCCGGGCTGGGCCGCTGCCCTGGGCCGTTTCGCCCGCAGCGGCGGCTTCGCCGGCTGCGGCGACCCCCTGCCCCCCCAGCCCCTGGCGGTGCTCTGGGGCGCCGACGACCGGATCCTGCGGGCCCCCCAGAAGCGCGCCGCCCAGGCCCTGCTGGGTCCCCGCATCACCGAACTGGCGGCCTGCGGCCACCTGCCCCACATCGACCAGCCCGAGCAGGTCGCCGCCGCCTGGCTGGGCGTTCCCTGCGCCCCGATCCCCACCCACCCATGACCTCTGCCCCTCGCCTTTCCCTGCCGCGTCTGATCGCCGGCCTGCTGCTCGTGCTGCTGCTCGGGGTCCCCGCCCTGGCGCTTCCCGGCCGGGCCGAGGCCTCGCTCCTGCACATGGAGGGGCCGGTGCCGGAGGACCTCGGCGTGCACGGCGGCTCCCTCTCCCCCTGTGGGGCGCCGGCCCACTGCGCCAGGGTCGACTGGCCGCTCGCCGACCCTGAGGCTGCCCTGGGCGCGCTGGTGCCGATCCTGGAGACCACCGAGGGGCTGAGGATCCTCGAGCGGGACGGCGCCTATCTGCACGCCATCGCCACCAGCCGGCTGTTCGGCTTCGTCGACGACCTTGAGCTCTACGCCCCGCCGGCGTCTGGTGTGCTGCAGGCCCGCTCCAGCTCCCGGCTGGGGGATTCGGACCTGGGCGTCAACGGCCGTCGGCTGGCGGCCCTGCGGCAGGAACTGCCTGGCAGCTGAAGCTCTCGATGGCGCCGCGGCGGTGCAGGAAGCGGGGTTGGGCTGGATCCTCCAGGCTCCACCACCAGATCCCGTCGGTGTAGCTGGGCGGACCGGCGTTGTTGGTGCGCGGCAGCTGCAGGCTCAGGCCGCGCCACTCCAGCAGCACGGTGGCGCCGGGCACCGTGCCGGCGACAGTGTTGGGGATGCCCGGGGCATCCACGGCCCCGTTGTCAGCGGTCGCCAGCAGCAGGTCGCCGTCGCAGCGGTAGGGGATGGTCGTGGTCGCGGCTGCCGCCGTGGCCGTTGCCGGGTTGCCCAGGGCAAGGCCGAGCAGCAGCACCAGGGCCAGCAGACGGCCCGCCAGGGCCTGGGCGCTGCGCAGGGCCCCCTCAATGCGGCCGAAGCCCGGCCCCGCGATGAAGTCGCCGCAGAAGGCCACCCGGCTGCGCCGACAGACCGTGGCGGCGGACGGGAGCCCGGGGCCCTTGGGGAAGGCGGCCCCCCAGCGCATCAACTGACGCCGCTCCACCCCCACCAGCGTCTCGGCAGCGCCGGCCCCATCGCCCAGCCAGGGGGCCAGGGCCCCGGTGACGGCCCGCTCCAAGGCGGTGATCGCGGCGGCGTCATCGGGCTCCGCCAGAACCCCATGGGCCACGACGGCGCAGCGGCCATCGGCCAGGGGCTGGATCGACAGCCGCCGCAGCCCCCAGCGTCGCTGGGCGGGGCCGTTCAGGCCCAGCAGCCGGAAGGGCATCACCAGCCAGCGGGCGGCGGCGGTCGGCTCGATCGTCAGCATCAGGTTGGTGCGCGCTTCCATCTCCATGCTGGCGATGGCCGCCAAGGCCGCCTCGAGCTCCGCATCGCCGAGGCCCTGCGCCGCGCTCTGCAGCGGCACCTGCGGCCAGCCGAACCGCTCCCGGGCGCGGGGATGGGCCAGCAGGGTGCCGCTGAGCACCAGCCAGTCGGCCTCCCCCTGCACCGCCCCGGTGGCGTCGGCCAGGCGCCAGCCCCCGCCGGGCCGGACCTCCAGGTGGTGGATCAGGGTGCCGTAGCGGCAGGACAGGCTCCCGGGCGCCGCCGGCACCACCGCCGGGGCCTCCGCCAGGGCCAGCAGCCCGCGGCCAAGGTCGTCCATACCCCGGCGCCCCCTATACAGGCGGCCGCTCAACAGGGGATCCCCATCGGCTGGCCCCAGGGCCCCTTCAGCGTCGAGCAGCGCCGCCGGCTCCCGCCAGGGCTCGATCCAGCCCCCCGCCAGCAGCGGCGCCACCAGCTCCGGTTCGGGCCCCTCGCTCAGATTGAACAGCGGTGCCCCGTGGTCGATGTGCCAGCCGGGGTCGTGGCGGGAGCGGCGGGTGGCGGCCCGGCCGCCGGGGCCCCGGCCCACCTCCCAGAGGACGATTGATCCCCCCCAGCCGCCCCGCCGCAGCCCCGCGGCCAGGGCGCAGCCGGCCACCCCGGCGCCGATCACCGCCAGCGAGGGCGCCGGTCGCCCCGGTGGCTGTCCAGACTCGGTGCCGGATCCAGCCATGGAGCGACCCCGATGACGCCTGACGATCGAACCATCCTGGCGGCGTCCGCGCCCTGGCTGGGGGCCCTGCTCAACGTCGTGCCCGGCCTGGGCAGCGGCTACATCTACCAGCGCCGCTGGCGCGCCTACTGGATCACCACGGCCCTGGCCACGGGGTGGTTCCTGCTCGGGGCGGTGCTGGGCGGCGGCGGCCCCGGGGCGGACCCCACGGCCGCCGATCCCACCGACCAGCTGATCGGCCTGGGCGGGCTGCTGCTGCTGGCCGCGATCACGGCCGCCGAGGCCTTCCGTGCCGCCCGCCAGGCCCGGACGGAAGGGCCCCGGATGGAGTGAGAATCTGGGGAGCCCTGTCCCCTGGTGGCGGATGAGCGAGACCCCGGACGGCGAGAGACCCACCGAGGGCCCGGTGATGGGCCTGCTGGCCCGGGGGCTGGAGCTGTGGCTGCGCCAGCAGTGCGACGCCATCGAACGGCTGGAGATCCGCCTGGAGGGCTCGGGGCTGCGGCTGCTGCGGGGCCGCCTCGACGGCGTGCGGCTGCGGGCCCGGCGGGTCGTCTACCAGGCGATGGAGATCGAGGAGGTGGAGCTGCGCTGCGACGGCATCCAGGTGCGCATGGGCTCCCTGGTGCGCAACCAGGCGGTGAAGCTGGAGTCGCCCTTCCGCATCCAGGGGCAGGTGAGCTTCAGCGGCGATGGGCTGAGCCGTTCCCTCAGCACCCCGGCCTGGCGCGGCCTCGGCGACGGCCTGGCCGACGACCTGCTGGGCCTCACGCCCCTGGCGGGGCTGCGCATCCGGGAGGACCGGCTGCTGCTGCGGGCCTTCGCCAGCGGCGACCGGGATCCGGTGGAGCGGGAGGTGGTGGTGCGGGCCGACGGCGGCACCGTGGAACTGCGCTGCGCCGAGGGGACGCCCCAGGCCCGGCTGCCGATGGACCCCAACATCCGCATCGAGCGGGCCGAGCTCGGCGCCGGCCTGCTGCATCTGGAGGGGGAGGCCCGGGTCTCCCCCTGAGTCCGGAACCTGAGGGGGTCCGGCGCCCGTGGGGTTCCGTGGGAAAACTTCAGCCCCGCTGCAGCAGGGGCAGCACCAGGGTCACCAGGGAATAGACCACCGCCGGCACGAACAGGTAGCTGTCGATCCGGTCGAGGATGCCGCCGTGGCCGGGGATCGCATCGCCGGAATCCTTCAGGCCCGCATCCCGCTTCATCATCGATTCGGTCAGGTCACCCACCAGAGCGAACAGGGAGACCACCGCCCCCAGCACCGCTCCGATCAGCCAGCCCCAGCGCCAGCCCAGCAGCACCCCGCCCAGGCCCCCCACCAGCAGGGCGCAGACCACCCCGCCCAGGGCCCCCTCCACCGTCTTGCCGGGGGAGATCGGCGAAAGGGCGTGACGCCCGAGGCGCCGGCCGATCACGTAGGAGCCGATGTCGGTGGCCACGATCATCAGGCAGGCCAGCAGGGTGAGGGCCATGCCCGGGCTCCAGGGCCAGCCCAGGCCGTCGAGGGCGGGGGCCAGGGCGGGATCGGTGAGATCGCGCAGCTTGATCCAGTGGCTGGGCAGGAAGCCCAGATAGAACAGGCCGAACACCGACGCGGCGATGTCGGCGATGGTGCCGGTGACGGGCTGCAGCAGCAGCCAGCCGCAGATCACCGCCCCGGAGGCGGGCAGCACCGCCGCCGCCACGTCGCCCGCCATGCCGCTCCCCCCCCAGAGGCTGCCGGCGGCCACCTGGGTGGAGACCAGCAGCAACTGCACTGCCACCAGGGTGGTCTTCACGGCCGGCCGGATGCCCTTGAACTGGGCCATGCGGAAGAACTCCAGCAGGCCCAGGTGCACGATCACCCCCACGGCCACGGTGAACCACCAGCCCCCCAGGCCCACCACCACCAGCCCGAAGCCGCCGGCCAGCCAGCCGCTCAGCAGGCGCGGGAGGGAGGTGGCGGTGCGGGGGGCGGGAAGCAAGGGCTTGGACTCAGCGCTCGGCGGCAATCACGAACAGCGGTTCGGCGGCCGCCAGCTTGGCCTGGCTGCCGCGGCGCTGCATGCGGTGCACGGTGGCCTGCACCACCTGGACATCGTGGGCGCCCAGCTGGGCGAGGGTGTCCGTGGCCTTCACCAGGCCCTCCAGGTTGACGGTGCTGATCACCAGCCGTCCGGAGGGCTGCAGCGCCTCCCAGACGGCCCGCAGCACGTCCTCCAGGGGCCGCCCCACCTCCAGCAGCACCCGGTCCGGGTGGGGGGGCAGCAGGGCCAGGTCCTCCGGTGCCTCGCCGGCGTGGATGTGCAGGTTGTGGATGTCGAAACGCTGCCGGTTGCGCTCCAGCAGCTCGATCGCCTCCGGATCCCGCTCCAGGGTGTGCACCGCGCCACCGGGCATCAGCCGGGCGATCTCCAGGGCCAGGGCGCCGGTGCCGCCGCCCACGTCCCAGACGAGGGAATCGGCCCGGGGCCGCAGGTGGGCCAGCAGCATCACCCGCAGCTCCAGCGGCGTGGGGCTGAAGCCCGGGGCGTCCTCGAAGGCGCTGTCCGGCAGTCCGGGGGTGACGAAATCCCAGTGGAAGGGGTTCGGCAACGGGCTCACGAACCGGCCACGACGCTCACCGTATCAGCGATCTGACCGGGCCAGAGACGCCGTTGCTCCAGCAGCCAGGCGGCGCGGGCCGGATCGATCCGCTCCCCCGGCACCAGCAGCGGGATCCCCGGCGGATAGGGGCAGAGCGGTGCCGCCGCCAGCCGGCCGGCAGCCTCCTCCAGGGGGATGGCTACGGCGGGGCTCCGCCAGGCCACGCCGATCGCCAGCTCCGGCGCCGCCAGCAGCGGCAGGGGGGGCGGGGTGAGGGGGGGCAGGGGTGGCCCGCCGAGGGCCCGGCGCAGATCCTCCAGCTGGCGCGGCAGGCGCCGCTCCACCCCCCGGGGCGGATTCAGCCCCAGGCAGAAGGTGAGGGCGCCGGGTTCCGGCAGCTCGGCGATCACCCCCCGCTCCAGCAGCCAGGTGTCGGCCTCCAGGCCGTTGATCCCCAGCGGGGCGGTGGCCAGCACCAGGCGCAGGGGATCGCGATTGGCCACCAGCGGCAGGCCCAGGCCCTCCAGCCGCCGGCGCAGCCGGCCTGCCCGGGCCTCGGCCCGCTGGCGCTGGCGGCG
>NZ_JAGQBM010000019.1:0-47873 GCF_024345635.1 Cyanobium sp. Lug-B | reverse complement strand
AGCCGGCCCCGGCGCCTGGGCGGAGCTCTGGGCCACTGACGCCCCGGAGGCCCTGGCCAAGCGGCTGCGGGAGCTGCCGGTGGCGGCCGTCCAGGGGCCGGTGCGGCTGCCGGTGCAGGTGGGGCTCTGCCCGCACTGGCAGCGGCCCGGACTGCTGTTGCTCGGGGATGCCGCCCACCCGATGAGCCCGCTGCGGGCCCAGGGGATCAACATGGCCCTGCGGGATGCCCTGGTGGCCGCCCGGCACCTGGGGCCCGCCCTGCGCGACGGCGAGCCCGGGGCCATTGACACGGCTGCCGCGGCGGTCGTCGCCGAACGGCAACCGGAGATCCGGCGGATCCAGGCGCTGCAGGAACAGGAGGCCCGCCGGGCTGATCTGCTGCGGCGCCGGCACCGCCTGCGGGGACTGCTGGCCCGCACCGCCCGCTGGAGCGGCCCGCTGCTGGCCCGCCGCTGGCTGGCCTCCCAGCGGCTGCTGCGCGACGGCTCCGCGGCCATCACCAGGGATCCCGGGGCGGCGGCCATGATTGGGTGACCTCCCCGCCCGCCATGGACCGGTCCCCTCGCGCCACCTCCCAGGCCCCCCGACGCCTCGCAGCGGCCCTGCCGCACCTGGCCCTGCTGGCGAGCCTGCCCCTGGGGGTGGCGTCACCGCTGCGGGCCGCGCCGGAGCCGCCCCCCTTTCCCCCCTCCTCCGAGTTCCGCTCCCTGCAGCTGATCACCCTGGCCTGCAGCCGCGAGAACACCGCTGAACCCTGCGACCAGGCCCGCAGCCTGGCCAACCCCCTGCTCGACCATCCGCGCCTGCCCGCCAGCTGCAAGGACGTGCTCTGGACGATCCGTCAGCGTTCGGTGGTGGCGGCCAGCAACAGCTTCGAGCGGCGCGAACCGATCGACCGCGCCGCCCGCAGCCTCACGGCCGTCTGCCGCCTGCAGTTGCCGGTGGCCAAGCCGGCGGAGAATGCCGCCCCAAGGCAGGGGGGCCTGAACCTGATCAATCCCAATCAAAACTGAAGCGCTGACCGGGCAGCAGCCGCTGCAGCTCGTGGGCCAGCTCGGCCATCAGCTGCCGGCTCACCTGGGGATGGTCGCGGAGCTCCTTGACCAGAGCCGCCACATCGTCGCTGGTGAGGCCGTGGCTGCTGATCCTCGCGTCCACGCGCTGGCGGAACTGCTCCAGCAGCTGGGCCTGCTCAGGAGTAAGGGGGCCGTCATCCAAGGGGTGCTGAACTTCCATGGTGGCTCGGGTCAGGGCTGGGTCAGAGCCGGCTCTGGGCTCCCTGAGACAGCCGCCCGGGTGGCGCCGCCATCGATCAGCGCCAGCAGCTGGGTCGCCGTGTCCCGCATGAAGGCCAGGCTCATGGGGGTGACGACGGCGGCCTTGTCGGCAAGCTGGCAGAGGGGGTTGCGCTCCCCCTGGGCCTCACAGCTGCTGGAGAGGCCCAGCAGGGCATTGGTGAGCTTGCCCCGCAGGCAGGTTTCCGCACCCGCCCCGGCCAGCACCGCCTCGGCGGCGGTGTGGGTGCGACTCACCGCTTCGGCATAGGGAAGGGCCTTCGGGGCCCCCATCACCGCGCCCCGCACCGAGGTCTGGCCGAACACCACCGCCCCGGCGGCGGCGACGCAGGCGGCGCCAGCGGCCAGGCGCAGGGCGGAGGGAAGCGACCGAAGCGCCATGGGGTGGCCGGCAAGGTGGCCCCAGGCTAGCCAGACCCGTCGCAGCGACCATCAGGCGCCGGAGCACCCACCAGGCCAGGGTCGCCCGAATCGGCGGAGGTAGCTTGGGGCTCCCCCGAGCACCAGGACGCCGGCCATGGCGATGACGACCGAGCTGCGTCAGGTGGCGCTGGAGCGACCCTTCGACGACCAGAAGCCCGGCACCTCCGGCCTGCGCAAGAGCACCCGCCAGTTCCAGACCCCCCACTATCTGGAGAGCTTCATCGAGGCCTCCCTGCGGGTGGTGCCCGGCATCGCCGGCGGCACCCTGGTGGTCGGCGGCGACGGCCGCTACGGCAACCTCGAAGCGATCAGCGTCATCGCCCGCATGGCCGCGGCCCATGGCGTCAGCCGCCTGATCACCACCACCGGCGGCATCCTGTCCACCCCGGCCGCCTCCCACCTGATCCGCAGCCACGGCGCCGTGGCCGGGATCATCCTCTCGGCCAGCCACAACCCCGGCGGCCTCGACGGCGACTTCGGCGTCAAGATCAACGGCGCCAACGGCGGTCCGGCCCCGGAATCGGTCACCGATGCCATCCATGCCGCCACCCTCAACCTGGACGGCTACCGCATCCTGGACGCCGACCCCCTGAACATGGAGGTTCCTGGCACGGCCACCATTGGCGCCATGGCGGTGGAGGTGATCGACGGCGTCGACGACTACGTGGCGTTGATGCAGAAGCTGTTCGACTTCGACCGCATCGCCGCCCTGCTGCGGGGCGACTTCCGCGTCGCCTTCGACGCCATGCATGCGGTCACCGGCCCGTACGCCAGCCGCCTGTTCGAGGGGCTTCTTGGTGCACCGGCCGGCACGGTGCGCAACGGTGTTCCCCTGGCCGACTTCGGCGGCGGCCACCCCGACCCCAACCTCACCTATGCCCACGAGCTGGCCGACCTGCTGCTGGCCGGCGGTGCCTACGACTTCGGCGCCGCCTGCGACGGCGACGGCGACCGCAACATGATCCTGGGGCGGCACTGCTTCGTGAACCCGAGCGACAGCCTGGCCGTGCTCACCGCCAACGCCACCCTGGCCCCCGGCTACGCGGATGGCCTGGCGGGCGTGGCCCGCTCGATGCCCACCAGCGCCGCCGCCGACGTGGTGGCCGCCGAGCTGGGCATCCCCTGCTTCGAGACCCCCACGGGCTGGAAGTTCTTCGGCAACCTGCTCGATGCCGGCCGGATCACCCTCTGCGGCGAGGAGAGCTTCGGCACCGGCAGCAACCACATCCGCGAGAAGGACGGCCTCTGGGCGGTGCTGTTCTGGCTACAGATCCTGGCGGTGCGCGGCTGCTCGGTGGCCGAGGTGATGGCGGGCCACTGGAGCCGCTTCGGCCGCCACTACTACTCCCGCCACGACTATGAGGCCGTGGCCAGCGACGCCGCCCACGGCCTCTACGACCGGGTCTCCGGGATGCTCACTGCCCTGCCGGGCCAGGGTTTCGCCGGCCGCACGATCCGCGCCGCCGACGACTTCGGCTACACCGACCCGGTGGACGGCTCGGTCAGCAAGGGCCAGGGCCTGCGGGTGCTGCTCGACGACGGCAGCCGGGTGGTGCTGCGGCTCTCGGGCACCGGCACCAAGGGCGCCACCCTGCGGGTCTACCTGGAGAGCTACGTGCCCCCCAGCGGTGCCCTCGACCTCGACCCCCAGCAGGCCCTCAAGGATCTGATCGATGCCATCGACGCCCTGGCCGAGATCCGGGTGCGCACCGGCATGGATCGCCCCACCGTGATCACCTGAGCGGCCGGGCCCGGTGAAGCCCCCCGGCGCCGCCGCTGTCTGCCTGGCGGCCGCCACGATCGGCTGCTCACCCGCTCTGCTGCGGGCCGAGGGGCTGCCGGAGCGGCCCCAGGCCAGCGTCGAAGCGCTGGAGGCCACCCGCTTCGCCCCCACCACCAGGGTCGACCTGCAGATCAACGCCGTTCTGGGCGCGCTGCAGACCACCGGCAGTGCGGTGGACAGCGCCAGCAACAGCGCTGATGGGTCGCCGCTGCTGAACGGGGTCAGCCTCAACCACGAGGCCCGCCTCACCATCGACACCAGCTTCACGGGCCAGGACCTGCTCCGAGTCCGCCTGCGCACAGGCGATTTCGCCCCCTCCGGCTTCTTCTCCAACCCGCCCGCCCCCCTGAGCCGCCTGGATGCGGCCTTCCAGGAACCGGCCTGCGGCGCCGGGGAGGAGAGCTGCCCCGGCCGGCTGGTGAGCATCAACCGGGCCTACCTGCAGCTGCCCCTGGGCCCGGAGATCCGCCTCAGCGTCGGGCCCCGGGTCATGCAGCTCGACATGCTGCCGGTCTGGCCAAGCGTCTACAACCCGTCGCCCATCCTCGATCTGTTCCAGTACGCCGGATCACCGGGCACCTACAGCAAGCGGCTCGGGGGCGGCTTCGGGATCTGGTGGCAGCCCCGCGGCGACCTGCGGGGGCTGAGCCTGGGCTATGCCTACGTCGCCGGCCGGGCCGGGGGGACCCCCCAGGGGGGCGGCCTGTTCGGCGGGGCCTCCTCCCAGACCAGCACCCTGCAGCTGGCCCTGACCAGGCCGCAATGGAACATCACCGGTGCCTGGACCCTCAGCGGGCCCCAGGTGCGGCTCCGGGGGACGCCCCTGGCCAGCCAGCTGGCGGCGGGCGCCGGCGAGGGCAGCCTGGGATCCTGGTCGCTGGCGGGCTACTGGCAGCCCCGCACCTCCGGATGGCTGCCTTCGATCAGCGCCGGCTGGGGGCGGGACACGTTCCGTTTCGGCTCCTTCCCGGTGGCAGGCCTGTCGGGGGTGCGCAGCCGCTCCTGGTACACCGGGCTGATCTGGAGCGATGTGCTGGGGGTGGGCAACAGCCTGGGCTTCGCCGTCGGCTCCCCTGCCCACGTCAGCGCGATCCAGACCCCAGCCCGGGGCAACCTCGACGACCGGGGCCTGGCCATGGAGCTCTTCTACCGGATCCAGATCAGTGACGATCTCTCGGTGACGCCGGCGGTGTTCTGGCTGAGCCGGCCGCGCGGGGCCCTCACCGGCAGCGCCACGCTCTCCGAGGCCCTGCTGTTTCCCGCCGCCTCGGGGGAGGCCAGCCTGAGCGTGTGGGCCGCCCTGGTCCGCACGACGCTGCGCTTCTGAGACCTTCAGGTGCGAGCCCGGCCCCGTCCGGCCGCGGCGGGATCAGCCGAACCAGTTGAGGAAGCGCTGGATCACCACGGCGTTGCTGATGTCCACGAAGAAACCCGAGACCAGCGGCACGATGATGAAGGCCCGGTGGGCGGGGCCGTAGGTCTGGGCCACCGCCGACATGTTGGCCATCGCCGTGGGGGTGGCCCCCAGGGAGATGCCCCCGAAGCCGGCGCAGATGACGGCGGCCTCGTAATCCCGTCCCATCACCTTGAACACCACGAACAGGGCGAACAGGAAGGACACCACGAACTGGGCGGCCAGGATGGCCAGAATCGGACCCGCCAGGGAGGCGATGGTCCAGAGCTGCAGGCTCATCAGCGACATCGTCAGGAAGATGCCCAGGGAGATCTCCGAGACGATGGCCAGCGAGCGGGGGGCGGCCAGGCAGCGGATCGGCAGCAGCCGCGGCACGGTGTTGGTGAGGAAGATGGCCGCGAACAGGCAGCAGACGAACAGGGGCAGGTTGCTGCCGGCCGCCCGCAGGGCCTCATGCAGCAGCTCCCCCAGGCCCAGGCTCACGTTGAGCCAGAAGAGGGTGCCCAGCAGGCTGAAGTAGGTCACCGGCTCCCCGGCCCCGTCCGGGGTGCCGCCCTCCAGGGAGGCGGAGGCGTTGTCAGGGCCTGCGCCCCGGGCCTGCGGCGTCTTGAGCCGATGGCGGCGGATCAGGATCCGGGCGATCGGCCCGCCCATCAGCGAAGCCAGCACCAGCCCGAAGGTGGCGCAGGCGATGCCGATCTCGAGGGCATTGCTGATGCCGTGGCTCTCGGCAAATCGCGGCGCCCAGGCGATCGCGGTGCCATGCCCCCCCAGCAGGGACACCGACCCGCCCAGCAGGCCCACCAGGGGATTGAGCCCCAGCAGCGCCGCCATGCCGATCCCGGTGAGGTTCTGCAGCACCATGTAAGCCACGGTGGTGCCCACCAGGATCAGCAGGGGCCAGCCCCCGGAGAGCAGGGTCTTGATGTCGGCATTGAGGCCGATGGCCGCAAAGAAATAGAGCAGCAGGAAATCCCGCGTCTGCAGATTGAAGCCGATCTCCGTGCCATTGATGGCATGGATCAGGGCCAGCAGCAGACAGACAAGCAGGCCGCTGGTGACCGGCTCGGGAATGTTGAATTCCCGCAGGAAACCCACCTTGCGGTTCAGCCAGCGACCGATCGCCAGCACCACGATGGCGATGTTGAACGTCGCGAAGCTCTCGAACTGCATGGGTGGCGGGAATCAGGGGGAAGGCTTCAGGTGCAGCCCTGAACGGAGATCCGATAGCTGAACCCGAGGGCCGCCGGTGTGGTGGAGGAACCCACCCGGAAGTTCATCAACCGGGTGCGCTTGCCGGGAACGGCCTGGAAGGGCCCGAACATCCGGCCCGTGCCGGGCTCGAACGTGGGTGTCTCATTGATCACCTGCAGGCTGCTGCCGTCGGTGAAGACCATGAAACCGGACACCGGGAAACTGGCGCGCTCCGTGGAGGCCGATGTGAAGAAGAAGCGATAACTGCGGAAATCGCGATCGACGACGAAGTCGGTGTTCCAGTTGGTGCGACCCACGAGCCGGTCCGGCCCGATCCGCTTCGACACCACCGGATTGCCGCCACCGCCGAGCGGCATCAGGAAGCGGCAGCTGGCCTGGGCGGCGGGCACCCCGGTCGCGGCCATGGTCAGGGCGGTGAGCAGAACGGGGGTGATTGCGCGAATCGCCGTCATGGAGCGTTCAGACCAGGCCAGGCCCAGCATCATGACAGCCGGCCTCTGGCACCGGCAGGGGCGGGACCGCTTCAGCCCCGGTCGTCACTGCCGGCGAGCCGATCCGGGCCCACCGGCTGCTGGCGTTCCGACTGGATCCAGAGGGCCACCATCCCGGCGATGGGAATCGAGAGAAAAATCCCCAGCAGGCCAGCGACCCGCTGACCGATGAACAGCGACAGGAAAAGGATCACGGGATTGAGCTCCATCGCCCGGCCCATCACCCTGGGTCGGACGATGTTGTCCTGAATCTGGCCGAAGAGCAGGGCCGCGATGAACGCCCGCAGCGCGATTTCCCCTCCCTGGGAAGCCAGCACCATCACCGAGATCAGGATGATGCCCAGGGTGGCTCCGATCCCTGGGATGACATCAAGAATGCCCATGGCCACCGCCAGTATCAGACTGTATTTCACCCCAAGGAAAGGGAACACAACAGCGATCGAGACCATGAGAAAAACCATCAGCAGCAACTGGCCGCGGATGAAGCCGACAACACTCTGACGAAAGATCAAGGCAAAGCGTTCACGATGAACCTCCGGAATCAGGTTCAGAAACCCCCGCCAGAGCTTCTCTCCATCGATCAGCATGTAAAGACTGATCACCGCTCCGAAGATCGTCGTGAACACCCCGGAAAAGACGTTCTGCAGCAGTCCCAGTCCCGTCACCAGCCCCTGCTGCAGGAGGCTGGTCACCCGTTCCAGTCCATAGCGCTCCAGATAGGCCTGCAACGGCGTGAGGTCCTGCTGCCGGAGAGTGCCCTGGAGATCCAGCAGCAGGCCCTGGCCCTGGTTGAGCACCTGCAGTCCGATTCCGGTGATCAGGCCCACCAGGAGCATCAGGGCGACCAGGCAGACGGCAGCGATCGCCCAGCCCCGCGGCAGCACCCGGCTGAGCCAGCCCACGGGCACATTGAGCAGCGCCGCGACGATGGCCGCCACGGTGAAGACCGCAATCGTGCCCGAGAAGTAATTGAAGATCACCACCGTGACCCCGATGCAGGCCACCAGGAGCAGGTAGCGCACCAGCTGGGGGGTTTGGAACATCTGCAGGCAGGCCCCCGCTGGTGGCTGGATGCTACGCGTCGCGCTTCCGGCGACGATCGGCGCCGCCAGCCGTCAGTGGCTGGTCAGTGGCTGGTCTCCGGCCGGGAGGCGAACAGATTGAGGCCCAGCCGCTCGGAGAGGAAACGGGCCGTGAGCTGGCCGCGCACACTGTTGCCCGCCTCATCGAGGGGCGGCGCATAGGTGGCCAGCCCCCCCTTTCCGGGCGCCACGGTGATCATGCCGCCGGCCACGCCGCTCTTGCCCGGCAGGCCAGTGGCGTAGAGCCAGTCGCCGGATGTCTCGTACAGCCCCGCCGTGACCATCACCGCCAGCACGTGCTGGCAGTGGATGGCATCGATCACCTGCTCCCCGGTGACCGGCTGGCGCCCGCCGTTGGCCAGGGTGGCGGCCATCACCGCCAGGTCGGCGGCGGTGACACTCAGGGAACACTGGCGGGTGTACAGCTCGGTGGCCTCGTCCGGATCCCACCAGATGCGGTCATGGTCACTGAGGAGTGTCGCCAGACCGGCGTTGCGGCGATTGGTGGCCAGCTCCGACGCGAAAACCTCGGCATCGATCTCCAGCCGCCGGCCGGCGAAGCGGGAGAAGCCGTCCTGGATGAAGGACCACTTCGCCTCGCTGCTGGCGCCGGGCGCCAGGCTGGTGGCGGCGATCGCCCCGGCGTTCACCATCGGATTGGAGAGGCCGTCGCCGCTGCGCTCCACCGCCAGCACGGAATTGAAGGGCAGGCCGGTGCTGTTGACGCCGAGCTTCTCCCGCGCTTCCTCCTCGCCGATGGCCTGGCAGATCAGGGCGAACAGAAACGGTTTTGAGATGCTCTGGATGCTGAAGGCGACCCGGGCCTCCCCCGCCTCGAACAACGCCCCGCCGCAGCTGGACACGCACAGACCGAAGTGGGCCGGATCCGCCGATGCCAGCGCCGGGATGTAGTCGGCCACCTGGCCCTCGCCGACCGGTGCGAAGCGGCGATGGGCCTCCTCCACCAGCTCCTGCACCACCTCTGCGGTGGGCAGGTGACCGTTGGACACCCATTCGGACACGGACCACATGGTGGGAGACGGGGTGGAGGGTGAAAGGTTCCGCGGAGGGCCGGGAGATCGCGCGATCAGTGCGGCGACGTCCGCTCCCAGGGGAAGCTGGGCAGGCGATGCAGCGCTTCCCGCTGGGCATCGCTCCAGGTCTCGACCATCGCGGCCAGCTCAGGCGCCTCGGGGTCGAACGTCACGCGGTGGGCCACCGCCAGGGCGTCGGCGGGAAGGATGGCCAGCTCGAACGGGGGGCCCACGGTGAGATTGGAGCGCTGGGTGAGCACTTCCGAGATCAGGCACAGCCGGGCCGCATCCTCCAGGGAGAGGTTGGTATGGCCCACGTTGTCGAGCGGGGGCTTTCCATACTTCGTCTCCCCGATCTGCAGGTACGGCGTTTCCCGGGTGGCCTTGATGGCGTTGCCCTCGGCATAGACCAGATACAGCCCATGGGCCTCCCCGGCGATCTGGCCACCCAGGAGGAAGGAGGCCCCGGCACTGGCGCCGGCCTGCTTCAGCGCAGGGCCGTTCTCCTGCTGCACCGCCACACTCACCCGGCCGATGTAGGCGGCTGCCTCGAACAGGTAATCACAGGTGCGCAGCGTCTTGCCGTTCGAGCTGGAGTCCTCGTCGGGTCGATCGAGATCCCGCTGGATCCAGTTGACCACGGCCTGGGTGGTGGCCAGATTGCCGGCAGCGAGCAAGACGAACAGCCGGTCGGAGGCCGGCTGGAAGACATACATCTTGCTGTAGCTTGAAATGTAATCAACTCCTGCATTCGTGCGGGAGTCGGAGACCATCACCAGGCCCTTCTCCAGCCAGTAGCCGATGCAGTACGTCACTCCGTTCGGCAGCAAAAAACTTGTCGTGAGACTAGCCCACGGTCAGGAAATCAACGGCCCGGAAGTGACCGGGATCACCGCGTTCCAGCCCCCTGGTGGAACCGGCCCTCAGGGTGCTGCGGGAGGTGCCGTGGATGGGGCGGTGGGGTCGCTGACGTTGGCGCAGAGATCCAGCACGATCTGCTGACCCAGCGACCGCCCCAGCGGCACGGTCCAGGGCTCCCAGGCGCCGTTGACCAGCCAGGCCTGGCGGAGGCTGCTGCAGTGCACCGCCACCGCCGTCGCCTGGGCCCGGGTCGGACCCACGTCCGCCTGGGTGGGTTGCACCAGGGTGACCCGCACCCCGCCGGGATGGAGCTTCCAGCCGCCCCAGTCGACGAGGGTGTTGCCGTAGAAGCGCCAGCGCACCGCCTCACCCTGTTTAGGGGGCACCGGTGCGGGGGGCGCGCTGGGCGCCGGAGGCGTCACGGCTGGCGGCGTGGTCGGTGCCTGGGCCGGAGAGGCGGTGGCCGGCGGCGACGGCGTGGCCGGGGATGTCGGTTTCGCGGGGGGCGCCGGTTTGGCGGCGGCAGCGGGCTTGGCGGTGGAGGAAGGCTTCCCGGTGGACGGGGGCTTCGCGGTTGTCTTGGCCGCGGCAGAGGGCTTGGCGGCGGATGCCGGAGGGAGCTTCAGCCAGGCACCCACCTTGAGTTGGTCGGGCTTGAGCCCGGGGTTGGCCTTTTGCAGATCCGCCACAGTGGTCCGATGGCGGGTTGCGAGGAGCGCCAGGGTGTCTCCGGCGCGCACCTGCACGAGCCCCTTCGATGGCGGCAGTTTCAGCTGCTGACCGATCTGCAGCTCCTCCGGCTTGGTGATCCTGTTCAGCCGCATCAACTCCTGCACGCTCACCCCATAACGGGCAGCAATGGCCTCCAGCGTGTCGCCCTGGACGACCTTCACACTGCGGGCGGGAGGGGTCCCCTGGCTGAAGGCCACCGGGCTGAAGCCGAGCCCGCTGAAGGAGAGAAAAAGGGCGGCAAGAACAGCCCCTGTCGCCGATGCCTGTCGACCCATGATTCCCTCACTTCCTGCAGAAGAAAGCTACCAGAAGCGGCCACCATCACAGAATCAGCACATTCCAGACCCTGCCGATCATGGCCCCGACCGTTGAAAGCAACGTCGCAACATTTCATCAGACAGGGATAGAAACGCTCGACGACGTCCCGCTGATCGACGGCACCTCAGCCGCAGGCGTTCAGGGCGCCGCGGCAGCCATCAGGAAGGGTGGCGCCGACGACGGCGACGGGTGGTCGGTGGCGGCGCTCCCCGGCGGCCGCCTTTGCCGGCCCGCGGCGCCATTGGTCAGGGTGACCAGGGCCAGGGCACCATCGATCAGCACCAGCACGGCCCAGACCAGCAGCAGCAGCAGCTCCGCCAAGGCTGTCCGCTCCGGGACCGTGGGGGCTGTCACAGACACGGCAGGCTCCGGGGGCAGCGTGACCGCCAGCTCAGGCTCCCTGTGCTCCGGCAACCCCCTCTGAGGCTCCACGACCTCCGACTGCAGGGGCTCAAGCCTGGCGATCTCCGTGACGACGACCGCGTTCACCGGGGGCAGCGGGTCGGGGTCGGCCATCGCGGCGGCTGCGGACACAGCCGGCCCAATCGACAAGGCCACGATCTCCAGATCTGGACATGCCTGAAACAGCAGGGCCGTGGGCGGCTCGGCGGGCACCGGCCAGGGCAGGCGCGAGGGGTGCCGCCCCCGAGTTTTGGCGTGCTGCTCCCGTAGCCGTTCGGCAAGCGTGGGCAGCATGGAAGGGTTCCTCAATCTCCTGTAACGATCCTCACGGCCTCGCCGGGCCACCGCAATGGAGCCGGCGGAGCGCTCCACGTTTCGTTACATCGAGCCGCTGGGCTGGTCGCCGGCGGGGGCCAGGTCGGCCTCCTCAGGGTCGGATTCGCCGAACCAGCGGGCCTCCAGCGCCTTCACCACCACATAGAAGGGGGGCACCACCCCCAGCGACAGCACGGTGGCCACCAGCAGACCGCCGAAGATCACCGTGCCCAGGGACTGCTGGCTGTTGGCCCCCGCCGTGGTGGCCACCACCAGGGGCAGGAAGCCGGCCAGGGCGGCGATGGCCGTCATCAGGATCGGCCGCAGCCTGGACTCCGCCGAAGCGATGGCGGCCTCGGCGGCGGTCATGCCCTCCTTCATGTGCTGCTCGGCCACCTCAACGATGAGGATGCCGTTCTTGGCCGCCAGCCCGATCAGGGTCACCAGACCCACCTGGGCATAGATGTTGAGGTCGATCGAGCGCAGCGCCAGGAACACCAGGGCGCCGAGCATGGCCAGGGGCACGGTCATCAGGATGATCACCGGCGTCACGTAGCTCTCGTACTGGGCCGAGAGCACCAGGTAGACCACCAGGATCCCGAGGCCGAACACCAGCACACTGGCGTTGCCCGCCGACAGCTGCAGGGCGGCCAGACCGGTGAAGGCATAGCCGATGTTGTTGAAGTCCTGGGCACGGAACAGATCCTGGATCAGCGTCAGGGCCTGCCCGGAACTCTTGCCGACCGCCTCGGCCCCCTGGATCAGGATCGTGCGGTAGAGGTTGAAGTGGCTGATCACCGGCGGTGCGCTGGTGAGCTCCGCCGTGGCGAACTCCGACACCTGCACCAGCTTGTCGTCCCTGCTGCGCACGTAGAAACTGAGCACGTCCTCCAGGGATTTGCGGTTCTCGGCCGCCGCCTGTACGTAGATGTTCCTCACCTGGCCGCTCTCGTAGGTGAGTCCCGAGTAATTGCTGCCCGCCAGCACGGCGATGGTCTGCATCGCCTGCTGGAAGTCGATGTTGAGAGCGCCCACGATCGAGCGGTCGATCTTCAGCCCGAAGGCCGGCGCGCTGGGGATGAACTGGGTGTAAAGGGTGGAGAAGCCGCCGCTGGCCGTGCCGGCCTGGATCAGCTGCTTGGCCTGGTCATCGAGCTGGTTGAAGGTGAACGCCCCGTTGCTGAGGTCGTTGAACTGGAAGTAGAAGCCCCCCTGGGCCGAGAACCCCGGAATCGCCGGAGGCTGGGCCGCCACCGCCATGCCGGAGCTGATCTGGCTGAGCTTGGCGTTGAGCCGGCTCACGATCGCCGGCGCCTTCTGGTCGGCCCGGCTGCGCTCCTCAAGCGGCTTGAAGCCGAAGAAGAACACCCCCTGGTCGGGACTGGCGCCGTTGAAGCCATAGCCGCTCACCACCGAACCGGCAATGATCTCCTCTTCGGCATTCAGGACCTTGGCCACCTCCAGGGCGGTGCCCTGGGTCTGGCTGAGGGAGGCACCGTTCTGGAGTTGGAAGATGCCCAGGCCGTAACCCTGGTCCTCCTCGGGGATGAAGGCGGAGGGAAGGGCGGTGAAGGCGAACAGGGTGAGGGCGATGCCGGCGCCCAGTCCCACCAGGATCCAGCGGCGCCGGCCGATCAGGGCCTCCACCAGAGCGGCATAGCCACGCTCGAGCCGCGTGAAGAAGGCGTTGAAACGGTTGAAGATCCAGACCAGATTGGCGCCGGCCAGCACACCCCCGACCACGCCGATCACGTAGGTGATGCTGCCGAAGGAGGCGGCACTGAAGCGACCGAAGGCCAGGCCCACCACCACCCCGCCGATGATGCCCACCACCCGTCCGGGGGGCGCTGATTTCTGGCTCCGCAGCAGCAGGGCCGAGAGCATGGGGGAGAAGGTGAGGGCGTTGAAGGCGGAGATCGCGATCGAGAAGGCGATGGTGAGAGCGAACTGGCGATAGATGATGCCGATGCCGCCGGGATAGAAGGCCACGGGCACGAACACCGCCATCAGCACCAGGGCGGTGGCCACCAGGGCGCCGAACAGCTCCCCCATGCACGCCATGGCGGCCTGGCGGGGGCGCATCCCCTTCTCCAGGTTCTTCTCCACCGCCTCGATCACCACGATGGCGTCATCCACCACCAGGCCGGTGGCCAGCACCAGGCCCAGAAGGGTGAGCTGGTTGATCGAGAAACCGAAGATCTTCACGAAGGCGAAGGTACCGACCAGGGAGATCGGAATCGCCAGGCTGGGCACCACGGTGGCCCGCCAGTCCTGCAGGAACAGGAACAGGATCATCAGCACCAGCACGATGGCCAGGCCGAGGGCGTCCACCACCCCCTCCACGGCCGACTCGATGAACTGGCCGATGTTATAGATCTCGAACACCTTGACGCCCGGGGGGACGCCCTGGGTGAACTGGTTCATCACCTGCACCACCTGGTTCGAGACATCGAGGGCGTTGCTCTCGGGGGTCTGGAAGACGGCGACGGTGATCGAGGGGTGGCCTTCGATGCTCACCGCCTGCTGGGCGAAGGTGTTGGTGCCGTAGGTGGCTTCGCCCACATCCTTGAGCCGCAGCAGGTTGCCGGTGGAGGTGCGGCCGACGATCAGGTTGTTGAGCTCTTCGACGGACACCAGGTTGCCGTTGTTCTCCACCAGGATCGGGTAGGCGAACTTCTGGTTACCCGCCGCCGGCGGACCGCCCACCAGGCCACCGATGGCGACGCTGTTCTGGCTGGCCACCGCATTGACCACCTGGTCGGCGGTGAGGTTGTTGGCTGAGAGTTTGTTGGCATCGACGAACAGCCAGAAGGCCGGATTGCTGCCACCCAGCAGGTTGACGGTGGCCACCCCGGGCACCCGCTCCAGCTGGAAGTACAGATTCTGATAAATCAAGCCGTTGAGATAGGAGGCATCGAACTGGCCTTCCGTTGAGGTGACCTGATAGGCCAGCAGGATCGACGGGGTGCTCTGCATCACCGAAACCCCGGTGGCCTGCACCTGCTGCGGCAGCTGGGGCATCGCCAGGGAAACGCGGTTCTGCACGTTCACCTGGTCGATGTTGATATCGGTGCCTTCGTTGAAAAAGACCTGAATCGTGCTCGTCCCCGACATATTGCTGGTGGAGGAAATATAATTCGCGCCCGGAACTCCGTTGATCTGCTGCTCGATCGGGTTGGTCACCGCCTGCTCGGTGACCAGGGAATTGGCCCCTCCATAATTGGAGGTCACCTGGATCAGGGGTGGAGCGATATTGGGGAGGTTCTCGATCGACAGCGTGGGGATGGCGATCAGGCCCACCAGCACGATCAGGATGCTGCAGACGGTGGTCAGAACCGGCCGCTTGATGAAGTTATCGGAGAACGACATCGGAGTTCAGCTCGCCGCCGGGGCTGCGGCCGGGGCCGCCGCCGGGGCCGGGGCCCGCCGCACCGGCATGCCGGAGCGCAGCAGGGCCGTGTTGCTCACCACCACCTCATCGCCTTTGGTCAGTCCGGAGAGCACCGGATAGGCGTTGTTCTGCAGCTTGCCCAGCTTCACCGCCGTCTGGACCACCACCGGCGTGGTGCCCGGAAGCTTCTCCAGCTTCTGCTTCTGGGCGGGCAGCAGCTGATCCGAGGCCTTGATCTGGGGCAGGACCGTGGAGAGGGGCAGCACCCGGTAAACGAAGGGCTGCTGGGCCTGCATCATCACCGCCTCCACCGGCACCGCCAGCTGGTCGCTGCTGCCGGTGATGATGCGGTTGCGGACGTACTGGCCGGTCTTCAGCACCCCCGTGAGATTGGGGAACTCCGCCTTCACCAGCACCGTGTTGGGCTGGCCCGAGGACTGGGTGGCATTGGCGAAGTAGGGGGAGACGAACACCACCCGGCCCACGCCCCGCACCGGCGGATTGCCCTGGCTCTCCACCTCCACCGGCTGGCCGATCTTCACCTGGCTGGACTGGGTGGCCGGCACATCCATCAGGGTCCAGAGGGAGGCGTTGTTGACGATGCCCGTGATCGCCTGGCCCTGGCGCACGTAATCCCCCAGCTTGACCGAGTCGAGATTGCCGATCTGGCCGTCGATGGGGGCGGTGACGAACTTGTACCCGAGGGTGGCGGCGCTGGAGCGGGCCTGGTCGCGGCTCTGGATCGCCTGGGTGATGTAGAAATCCCGGTCCTTGGTCGAGACGGCCCCCTGCTCGTTGAGGAAGACGTAGCGCTCGGCGTTGACACGATCCTTGATCGCCTCAGCCCGGTCGGAATCGAGGGTGGCCGATTCCTGCACGTTGTCGAGCACCAGGATCGGCTGGCCCGCCTTCACCTGCTGGCCCTCACTGGCCAGGATCCGCACCACCCGGCCATCGGACTGGGGCCGCATCACCACGTTGGAGGTGGACTCGATGGTGCTGATGGTCTCGATGCCCGGCGTGAAGCGGAACTCCCCCACCGTCACCGTCTGGACCACCAGGGGCGGCCTGGCCTCAGGGGCGGCGGAACCGCAGGCGGCCAGCAGCCACGTCAGGGGAAGGAGAGAGGGAAGAGCCTGCCAGCGCACCGGACCGGGTTCATACCTCCGCAAGGTACCGGAAAAGGCCCGTCCGCCCCACTGGTCCGGAGCGCCATGCGGACCCTCAGGGGCGTGGGCCGGGCTTGCCGCCCCGGCCGTGGTGCCGGTGGTAGTCCGGCTCCGGGTTGGATTCCTGCAGCTGGCGCACCGCCTCCACCGCCATGCCGGCCACGACACCGAAGCCGCCGAGCACCACCGTGCTCCAGAACAGGGCCTGGGGCGTGACCCGCAGGGGGGTGTGGGCCACGATGGACCGCAGGAACAGGGCGATGGCCAGACCCACCAGACCGGTGATCATCCCGGCGCAGAGCACCCGGCGGCCGCTCAGCGGTGGGCAGGGGGTCGGCATCAGGACCCCAGGCCCGAGGTGGCTTCGGCCTCGACGGGCGGGGATCCGGCGGTGAGCTGCTTCATGACGACGTAGAACACGGGCACCACGAACAGGGACAGCACCGTGGCCACGGCCAGGCCCCCGAAGACCACCGTACCCAGGGACGCCTGGCTGCGGGCACCGGCGCCGCTGGCGAAAACGAGGGGCAGGAAGCCGAACAGGGAGGAGATGGCAGTCATCAGGATCGGCCGGAAGCGGGACTGGGCCGACGCCCGCGCCGCCTCGAGCGCGGAGGCGCCATCCTGCATGCGCTGGTTGGCGAGATCGACGATGAGGATGCCGTTCTTGGCCGCCAGGCCGATCAGCATCACCAGACCCACCTGGGCGTAGATGTTGAGCACCTCACCCCGCAGGGCCAGAAAGGCCAGGGCGCCGAGCATGGCCGTCGGCACGGTCATCAGGATGATCAGGGGGTCGCTGTAGCTCTCGTACTGGGCCGAGAGCACCAGGTACACCGTGAGGATGCCGAGGGCGAAGATCACGATCGCCAGCGCGCCGGCCTTCACCTCCTCCCGCGAGATGCCGGTCCAGTCGTAGCCGACACCGGTGGTGGAGAGGTTGTCGAAGATGTCCTGGATGTCCTTGATCGCCTGGCCGGAGCTGCGGCCCGGCAGGGCAGAGCCCTCCACCTTGATCGAGCGGAACAGGTTGAAGCGGGGAATCACCGACGGTCCTGTGGTCGGTTCGATCGTGATGAACTCCGACAGGGGAATCTGGTCGCCGCTGGCATTGGGCACATAGAGCGACTTCAGCTGCTCCGGATCGGCGCGGTAACGTTCATCGGCCTGCACGAAGATGCGGCGCACCCGGCCGGCATCGAAGGTGTCATTGACATAGAAGGAGCCGATGTTGAAGCTGAAGGTCTGCATCGCCGTGCCGTAGTCGACCCCGAGGGCCGCCATCCGGTCACGGTCGACGAGGATCTGGAGCTGGGGGGCCTCGGGGGAGAACTGGGTGAACACCCGATCGAACAGGCCGCTCTGGTTGGCCTGGCTGACCAGCTGGGTGGCCGCGGCGAAGAAATCGGCCGAGGACAGCGCACCACCACTGCGGTTGAGCATCTGCATCTCGAAGCCCGCTCCGGTGCCGTAGCCGGGGATGGCGGGGGGTTCGACCACGATGATCCGGGCCTCCTGGATCACCGAGAGCTTGCGGTTCAGCCGCTGGGTGATGGCCGCCACCGACTGCTCATCGTTGGTTCGATCGCTCCAGTTGCGGGTGCCGAAGAAGAACAGGCCCCGGTTGGGGGCGTTGCCATCGAGGCTGGCACCACTGAACACCGCCGCCGTGGTGATGTCCTTCTCGCTGCGCAGGATCTCGGCCACCCGCTGGTTGATGCGGCGCGTCGTTTCCAGGGAGGCGCCGTCGGGGGCCTGGACGATGCCGATGGCATAGCCCTGGTCTTCCACCGGAACGAAACCTGTCGGGATCGAGGTGAAGGCGAAACCGGTGAGCACGATGCCACCGGCCAGCAGAACCATGATCAGTCGGCGCTTGCCCAGCACCCAGGCCAACCCGGCGTGGTACCGCCGTTCGACGCCGCCATAGAGGACGTTGAAGCGGCGGAAGATGAACGGGGCGCCCCAGCCGAGCAGCCCGCCGATCAGCGTGTAGATCAGCACCTCCAGCGGGCTGTTCAGTTTCCCGAGCATCACGGCGGCGACGGCACCGCCGATGGCAAAGGGCAGCCGCAGCGGCAGGCCGGTGAGCAGGTGCAGGCCGTAGCCGATCGCCGCGGCCAGGGCCAGCACGCCGAGGGCCACCAGGATGCCGCCGCCGCTGGCCAGCAGTCCGTAGACGAAGCCGATGAAGACACCGGAGATCGCATAGGTCCGCCGACTGGGGGGCTCGCCCTCCCGGGCCAGCAGCAGGGCCGAGAGCATCGGCGAAAAGGTGAGGGCGTTGAAGGTGGAGATCAGGATCGAGAAGATGATCGTCGCGGCGAACTGCTTGTAGATCGTCCCGGTGGCCCCGGGGAAGAACAGCACCGGCACGAACACTGCGAACAGCACCAGGGAGGTGGCGATCACCGCCCCGAACAGCTCGTCCATGGTGGACTTGGCGCTCTCCAGGGCACTGAGACCGGAGCCCTTCTTGGTGGAGGTGTCCTCGATCACGGTGATGGCGTCATCCACCACCAGACCCGTGGCCAGCACCAGGCCGAACAGGGTGAGCTGGTTGAGGGTGAAACCGAAGGCCTTCACGAACAGGAAGGTGCCCACCAGGGCGACCGGAATAGCGATGGCCGGCACCAGGGTGGCCTTCCAGTTCTGCAGGAACAGGAACAGGATCAGCACCACCAGCACCACCGCCTCCCGCAGGGCGGTGGTGACCTCGTCAATCGAGGCTTCGACGAATTCGGTGTTGTCGTAGATCTTCTGGATCGTCATGCCGACCGGCATGGTGCCTGCGAACTCCTTGATCACCTCCTCCACACCACTGGAGACATCGAGGGCATTGCTGCCCGTGAGCTGGTAGACGGCCATGCCCACGGAGGGAACACCGCGCAGGTCCGTGGCCTCAATGTCGAAGGATTCGCCCCCGAGCGTCACCCGGCCCACATCCCGCAGCCGCACCAGGCCGCCGTCGGCCGTGGAGCGCAGGATCATCGAGCCGAACTCCTCGGTGTTGCGCAGCCGCCCCTGCAGCTGCACGGTGAGGGTGAACTGCTGGCCCTCGGGGGAGGGGGCACCGCCGATGCGACCCACTGGCACCAGCCGATTCTGGCTGCGCAGGGCGGCGACCACATCGGCGGCGGTGAGCTTGTTGGCCGCCAGGCGATTCGGATCCAGCCAGAGTCGGAAGGCCAGCTGCCGATTGCCGAAATAGGTGAGTTCACCGACACCGGGCACACGGCGGACCGCATCGGTGAGGTTCTGATCCAGCAGGCCGCTGATCGTCTCCAGGCTGAACTGGTTGTTCGGATCCTCGCTGGTGAAGTTGTAGACGAGCAGGATCGAGTTGGAGGCCTTGTTCACCGTGATGCCGGACTGGCGCACCTCCTCCGGCAGGCTCGGCTGGGCCAGGGACACCCGGTTCTGGACGTTCACCTGGTTGATGTCACCGTCGCTGCCGCTGGCGAAGGTGACGGAGATGGAGCTGGAGCCATCGGCCGCACTGGTGGAGGTGATGAACTCCATGTCCTGCACCCCGTTGATCTGCTGCTCGAGCACGCTGGTGACGCCCTGCTCGACGCTGACCGCATCGGCACCCACGTAGCGGGAGGTGACCCGCACCGTGGGCGGGGCGATGTCCGGCAGGCTCTCGATCGGCAGCAGGGGGATCGCGATCAGGCCGGCGATCACGATCAGCAGGCTGCACACCGTGGTGAGCACCGGCCTGAGGATGAACGTGTTCGAAGGGGACATCAGGCGGGGCTCAGTTCACCTTGACGGGCGCGCCGTTGCGGAGATTGATCAGGTTGGTGGTGATCACCCGGGTGCCGGGCTGGAGGCCCTTGAGCACCGGATAGCGGTTGTTCTGCAGGGGGCCCAGCTGCACGGGGGTCTGCAGGGCGAAGCTGGTGCCGGCGGGGAGCTTGCGGGCCACCGCCAGGTCGGCGCGGCCGGGGCGCCGCTCCAGATCGGCCAGGCTGCCCACCTCGTAGACGAAGCTCTGGCCGGAGATCTGGGTGACGGCCGCAAAGGGAACCGACAGCTCCTGGCGGCTGTCGAGCACCAGCCGGGTGCGGGTGCGCAATCCGGTGCGCAGCACCCCGCCGGGATTGGCGAATTCAGCCTTGGCCAGCAGGGACTGGGTGCCGGCCACCACGCCCGGATCGAGGGAACCCACCACCCCCTGGGCCATCGGCTTGTTGGTGGCCGGATCCATGAGGATCACCGCCTGTCCCACCCGCAGGCGGCTGGAGAACACCGCCGGCACATCCACCCGGGCCATCAGCCGGTCGTTGCGGATGATCGTGGTGAAGGGGTCGCCGGCGGCGATCACATCCCCCAGCTTCACCTGCACGTCGCCGACGGTGCCGGCGATGGGCGCCTTGAGGTCGCGGAACGCCAGATCGGCCCGCCGGGCCACCAGGTCCTGCCGGGAGGAGAGGTACCGCTGGCGGAACTCATCCCGCTGGAAGGCGCTGGCGGCCCCCTGCCGCACCAGATATTCGTAGCGCTCGTAGTTGAGCTTGTTGGTCTGGACCTCCGCCTCCAGGCGGGCCACATCGGCGCGGGCCTGGGCCTGGTCGAGCACCAGCAGGATCTGGCCGGCGGCCACCTTGTCGCCCTGGCCCACGAGCAGCCGCTCGATCCGTCCGCCGGCCTGGGCCGCCAGGCGCACCTCCTCGATGGCCTCGAGGGTGCTGACCGTGTCGACGTTGTCGGTGAAGGGGGCCAGGGTGGCCGGCTCGGCGCGCACCGCGAGTGGCGGCCGTCCGGGGGGGGCCTCCGCCTGACAGGCCCCCAGCAGGGTGGCGCCAAGCAGGGCGGCCGCGGCCGCCGGAAGGGTGGTGCCGGAGCGTCGCAGGCGTCCAGTGGGTGCCCCGGGAAGAGGCGGCCTGCTCGGATGGCCGTTCACGGGTTCAGCGACGGACAAGGCTTCCGCCAGACCGTACCGCTCCGGAGGCTCTCCCGGCGAGATGATGGGGCGGTGAGTGATCTGTTCTGGCATCAGGGCGAGCAGGCCAGGCGCAGGATCGCCCCGCTGGCGGATCGATTGCGGCCGCGCAGCCTCGACGACTTCGTGGGCCAGGCGGCGATCCTGGGCCCGGGGCGGCTGCTGCGTCGCGCCATCGCCGCCGACCGCGTCGGCAACCTGATCCTGCACGGCCCCCCCGGCACCGGCAAGACGACGCTGGCGCGGATCATCGCCGGCAGCACCCGGGCCCACTTCAGCAGCCTCAACGCCGTGCTGGCCGGCGTGAAGGACCTGCGCGCCGAGGTGGACGCCGCCAGGCAGCGGCTGGAGCACCACGGCCTGCGCACAATCCTGTTCATCGATGAGGTGCACCGCTTCAACAGCGCCCAGCAGGACGCCCTGCTGCCCTGGGTGGAGAACGGCACCGTCACCCTGATCGGCGCCACCACCGAAAACCCCCACTTCGAAGTCAACAAGGCCCTGGTCAGCCGCTCCCGCCTGTTCCGCCTCCAGCCCCTGGAGCCGGAGGACCTGCGCCTGCTGCTGGAGCGGGCCCTGGCCGATCCCGAGCACGGCTACGGCCAGCGCCGCGTCGCACTGGCCGAGGAGGCGGCCGCCCATCTGCTGGACGTGGCGGGGGGCGATGCCCGCAGCCTGCTCAACGCCCTCGAACTGGCGGTGGAGACCACCGAAGCCGACGCCGACGGGGTGATCCGCATCGACCTGGCCATCGCCGAGGAATCGATCCAGCAGCGGGCGGTGCTCTACGACAAGCAGGGCGATGCCCACTTCGACACCATCAGCGCCTTCATCAAGTCGATCCGGGGCTCCGACCCCGATGCGGCCCTGTTCTGGCTGGCGCGGATGGTGGAGGCCGGCGAGAACCCGCGTTTCATCCTGCGGCGCCTGCTGATCTCCGCCGGCGAGGACATCGGCCTGGCCGATCCCCAGGCCATGGTGGTGGTGGAGGCCTGCGCCGCGGCCTTCGACCGGGTGGGGTTGCCGGAGGGGCTCTACCCCCTGGCCCACGCCACCCTCTACCTGGCCGGCACCGAGAAGAGCAACAGCAGCCTCGGCTTCTTCGATGCCGTCAAGGCGGTGCGCGAGGCCCGGCGCCAGCAGGTGCCCGCCCATCTGCGCGACGCCAACCGGGACGGCCAGGCCTTCGGTGACGGGGTGGGCTACCGCTATCCCCACGCCTATGCCGACCACTGGGTGGCCCAGCAGTACCTGCCCCGGGCCCTGCAGGGGGAGGTGTTCTGGCAGCCGGGGGCCCTGGGCTGGGAAGGGGGGCTGCGCCAACGGCTGCAGCAGCGGCGGGCCGCCCAGCTGGCCGCCGCGGCCGAAACGGCCGCCGACGACCGCGGCGACCTGCTCAGCAGCAGCCCGGACGACCCCCTGCTCAACCGCTGGCTGCAGCGCCAGGCGGGGGCGGAGGGCGAACGGCTCGACCGGCTGCGCCGCCGGTTCTGGGAAGACGCCGCCATCGGCCGCCTCGACCGGGTGCTGGTGCTGGAGGCCCACTCCCTGCTCTGGGCCCTTGATCCGCTCGAAGCGACCAGCGAGGGTGAGGTGGTGCTGGCCACGCCATCGGCGGCGGTGCACGATCGCCTCCAGGCCCAGCTGCAGCTGCTGGATCAGCTGCGGCGCCCCCGCCTGCTGGCCGCGGCGCCGGAGACGCCCGAGCCGCTGCAGGCCCAGCTGGAGCCATGGCCCCGGGGGGAGGGGCGCTTCGAATGGATCGCGGCCCGCCAGCCCTGGCGGAGCTGCACGGCCGAGCAGCGGCGGGCCTGGCTGGAGCTGCTCACGGCCCTGGCGGCCCCCGGCGCCGGGCTCCGCCTGCTGTTCACCCGTCCCCTGCTGGGGCCGGCGGGCAGCCTGCGCGCCCATCTCGGCGGCAGCGATGCCGGCGACGCCCGGGACGCCCTCGAGACCGCAGCCTCCCGGGAACAGGAGTGGCGGGCGGGGGAGGGGGAGCTGGCCGAGAGGGTGCAGGAGGGCCTTGAAGCCATGGGATGGAGCGTGCAGCGCCGCTTCTGGGAGGAGGCGCTCGACCTTCCCCTGGGAGACGCCGTGCTGGAGCGCTGGTTCGGCCGCCAGGCCAGCTACCGCGGGCATCTGGCCGCCGTGCTGCCGGCCGCTGGCCTGCGGCGCCTGGAAGCCCTGTTCCGGCAGCGGCGCGGGGCCGCCCTGCCCCAGCCCCTGGGGCACACCCTGCTGGTGGCCCGACGCGGCCCGGAACCATGAACACGGGGCCGTGAAACCGGGGCCGTGAAGAGGGCACCATGAAAAAAGCCCCGGCACAAGGCCGGGGCGTCCGTTGGGATGGGGGAGAACGTCTCCCCCGGTGGCTCACCAGAGGCCGCGGACGGGCTCCTGCATCATCGGAGCGGGAGCAGCGGGGGTCTCGCGGACCATGGCGACGGGATCGGCCATCTGGTTGGCCTGGATGCAGGCGGGCAGGAAGACGTACCAGGAGAGCAGCGAGGTGCACTGGGCGGTACCGGGTGCGCAACGACCTTCGGCACAGATGTTCTGCGCACCGGTGTAGGTGTTGCAGAAATCAGCCAGACGGAAGTCGGTGGGGAGGGCCTTCATGATGCCGGCCGAGGAGATCGAGCCGTCCTTGGCATCGGAGATGATCGCCGACCGCAGAGCCTGAACCGCATAGGTGTTCATGCTGTAGTACGGGAAGTAGCTGTTGGTGGCGTTCTTCAGGAACTTCACGCCCGCATCGGAGTACAGGAAGCGGGACACCCCCACCAGATTGACGGCGTAGGTCTTGGTCATGCCCGACTTGACTTCGTCGGACGTCCAGCCGGAGCGGGCCAGACCACCTTCCAGACCGCGGTCGGTGATGTCGCCGGAGTCAAGGAAGGTGTCAAAGGCGGACTGGTGCGTGGACCACACGGCACCACCGGTGTTCCAGCGGACAGGCAGATCGTTGTCCACGGCCGCGGAGGCGGGAAGCACGGAGGCCGTGACGGCCGTTCCCACAAAGAGACCGGCGAGAATTCTCTTGAACACGGGAGGCGATGTTGACTTCGCTATCAACCTAAGCATTGGAGGTGATTCTGCCTACATCTCGTGTGCAGTTTCTTTGCCTCTCCACACAGAACGGAAAGCGGCACCCTCGGCCGGGGCCCGGGCGTGTGGGACCCGGGGCCTGCGGTGGGACCCGACGGGAGGCCCCATCCAGGAGCTTGCCCCTAGGGTGAAATGGTTGTCATTCGACCCAAGGTTCGACCCATGGCCCTGCAGGTGGGAGATCCAGCCCCCGACTTCACCCTCCCCGACCAGAGCGGTGAAGCCGTGTCCCTCGCCGCGCTGCGGGGCCAGCGGGTGGTGATCTACTTCTATCCGAAGGACGACACCCCAGGCTGCACCAAGGAGGCCTGCAACTTCCGGGACCGCTGGAGCGCCTTCGAAACCCACGGCATTCGGGTGCTGGGGATCAGCAAGGACGGGGCGGCCAGCCACGGCAAGTTCGTCGCCAAGTACGACCTGCCCTTCACCCTGCTGACCGACGCCGAGCCCTGTCCCGTGGCCGAGGCCTACGGAAGCTATGGACTGAAGAAGTTCATGGGCAAGGAGTACATGGGAATGATGCGGCACACCTTCGTCGTCGACGCCGACGGCAAGCTGGAGCGCATCTATCTCAAGGTGAAGGCCGAGGAGATGGCTGATCAGATCCTCTCGGATCTGGGCCTGGCCTGAGGCGCGCCCTCTGGCCCAGCCGGACACAGGGCCACCAGGGCCTCCAGACAGAGCTCGGGGTGGTGCCTCAGTGCGTCCCCCCCCAGCTCCGGCCAGCGGCGCAGCAGCGGCAGCAGGGTCGGCCCGTCACCGCCAGTGAGCACGATCGGGCAGTCGGGCGCCCCCATCCGGGCCTGACGGCCCGCCTCCCGCACCGCCGCGGCCAGACCCTCCAGCACCCCCCGACGCATGGCCGCCGCCGTGGCCAGCGGCCAGTCGTCCCCGCCGGCCTCCAAGACCCCTTCGAGGCTGGGCAGTGCCGCGGTACCCGACCCCATGGCCGTCAGCTGCAGGGCGGCCCCCGCCATCAACCGGCCACCGGCGAAGCGGCCCTGCCCGTCCACCCGGGTGAGGCTCAGCACCGTGCCGGCATCGGCCACCAGCACCGGGCCGCCCACCAGCCGGTGCGCCCACCAGCCCGCCAGGGCCCGGTCGATGCCGAGCCAGGGGGGGGATCCGGCCAGGGGCACATCCTCAAGCTTCAGACGCGATGCGTCGCTCAGAGCGGCCTCCGGGGGCACCGGGCCCACCGCCGCCCAGGCCAGGGGCGGCTCCACCGCCGAGGCCGGCGACGGCAGGTGGACGAACCGGAGGCCCGCCCCGGAAGACCCGCCGCCGCTATCCCCGTCGGCCACAGCCCAGTGCCAGCGGCTGTTGCCGATCAGCAGCCAGCGGGGCTGACGCCCCGCCACCTCAGATGCCCTCGCCCATCAGGCCGGGGAGGTGGATGCCGCACTCCTGCTGCAGGCCGCCGAAGCGGGTGGCCCGGCCGTTCGTGGTGCCGTCGTCGGGGGCGCTGGTGTGCCAGTCGCCCACGGTGGAATAGCCCTTCTCGAACAGCGGATGCTGGGGCAGCTCGTGCTCCTGCATGTAATAGAAGACATCGCGGCGGCTCCAGGCGAGCAGGGGCCGCAGCGACCAGCGCTGGCGGACCGGATCCAGGCAGTGCATGGCGCCGCGGTGGTCGGTCTGGCCAGCCCGCACCCCGCTGGCCCAGCAGTGCACCTGCAGCTGCTCCAGGCCCCGGTCGAGGGGTTCGACCTTGCGGATGCGGTTGTAGGCGCGCATGTCTTCCGGCGTCCCCGTCTCCCAGAGCCGGCCGTGCAGGGCCTCCATCCGGGCCGGGCTCAGGTCAGCCTGCAGCACATGCAGATCCAGCTTGAGGCGATCGCAGAGTTCGTCGGCGTAGCGGTAGGTCTCGGGTGGGAGGTAGCCGGTGTCGACCCAGAGCACCGGGATCGCCGGCCAGGCCCCGGAGCCGTCGAGGGCGCTGACCATGTGCAGCATCACCGCCGACTGGATGCCGAAGCTGGTGGTGACGGCGAAGTGGCCGGCGAACGCCTCCTGGGCCCAGCGCATCCGCCCGATCGCATCGAGGGGCTCCAGGCCGGCCCGGGCGGCGTCGAGATCGATGGCGGCGCCATGGCGATCGCGGGGCAGTGCCTGGAGAGCCGCAGTCCGGTCTGCCGCACCCCCCGCGGGGCTGGTGGACGCCGTGAGAGGGAAGGACACCATGGACCCATCATCGCCCTTCGGCGGTCCGGTCGATGTGGTTAGGGTGACGCCATGCAAGGGCACCCGAATCCGGCCCACAACCCGGTCCCGAACAACGTGCAGAACAACGTTGTCATCGTCGGGGGGGGCTTCGGCGGCCTGTACACCGCCCTGGCCCTGGCCCAGCGGAAGCACCACCCCCCCGTCCTGCTCATCGAGCCGAACGACCGCTTCCTGTTCCTGCCCCTCCTCTACGAGCTCCTCAGCGGCGAACTGCGCGGCTGGGAGATCGCCCCCCGCTACGACGGCCTGCTGGCCGGCCGTGGCCTGGCCTGGCTCCAGGACCGGGTGGAGCGGATCGACACAGGCGGCCATCGGCTCCACACCGCTGGCGGCCGCACCATTGCCTACGGCCGCCTCGTGCTTGCCACGGGCGCCGAGAGCAACACCTTCGCGGTGCCGGGGGCCGACCGCCACAGCCTGGGCTTCCGCAGCCTGGCCGATGTGGAGCGGCTCCAGCGCCTCGTGGCCGACCTCAGACAACAGCCCAGACCCCTGCAGCGCATCGCCGTGGTGGGCGCCGGGCCCACCGGGGTGGAGCTGGCCTGCAAGCTCGCCGACATGGTCCAGGGCAGCGCCGTGATCGAACTGATCGAGCAGGGCCCCCAGCTGCTGCCCCAGGCCAGGGCCTTCAACCGGGAGCAGGCCGCCCTGGCCCTGCAGCGCCGGGATGTGCGGCTGCGCGCCCGCACCCAGGTGGAGGCGGTGGAGGCCGGGGCGATCACGCTGCGCTGCCATCCGGACGGGGACAGCCCTGCCCACGCCGAGACCCTGGCCGTCCGGGCGGTCGTCTGGACCGCCGGACTGAGCTTCCGCCCCCCCCGGATCGACCCCGCTCCCGCCTGCGACAGCCGTGGCCGCCTGCTCTGCGGACCCGATCTGCGCCTGCGGGATCACGCCGATCTCTTCGTGGCCGGCGATCTGGCCGCCCCGGTGGACCCGCAGGACACGGCCGGCGAGGGCCCCGGTCCCGCCCCTCCCGCCACAGCCCAGGTGGCCTTCCAGCAGGCCCCGGTGCTGGCCGCCAACCTGATCCGCTCCCTGGCGGGCGAACCCCTGGAACCCTTCCAGTGGAACGATCTGGGCGAGATGATGAGCCTCGGGGTCGGCGAAGCCAGCCTCACCGCCGCGGGCGTCACCCTGGCCGGGCCGGCCGCCTACCAGCTGCGTCGCCTCGCCTACCTCACCCGCCTGCCGGGCCGGTCCCATCAGTGGCGGGTGGCCGCCGGCTGGCTGGCCGACTGGAAACCATGACAACGGCCTCCGCCCCGGCGCCACCCTGGCCCCGGCCCCGCGGCCTGCTGCTCGATGCCATGGGCACCCTGATCGGCCTGCGGACCTCGGTCGGGGCCACCTATGCCGCCGTGGCCGCCGAGCACGGCATCGACGCCGCCCCGGCGGCCATCGACCGGGCCTTTCCGGGCGTGCTGCGGTTGGCCCCGCCCCTGGCCTTCCCCGGCCTGGAGGGCGATCGCCTGCTGGAGGCCGAACGCCGCTGGTGGGGCGAGCGCATCGATGCGGTGCTGGGCACCGCCGCCCCGACGGCCTTGCACCTCGCCCTGTTCGATCGCTTCGCCGACCCCTCCCTGTGGCGCGTCTACCCCGATGTGCCGGCGGTGCTGCGCCGCTGGCACGGGGCGGGGCTGCGCCTGGCCGTGGTCAGCAACTTCGACCGTCGCCTGCAGCCGCTGCTGGAGGGCCTGGGACTGGCCGATCTGTTCGACACGGTGGTGGTCTCCAGCAGCGCCGGGGCCGCCAAGCCGTCACCCCGGCCCTTCCGGATCGCCCTGGAGTCCCTCGCCCTGGAGGCGTCCCAGGTCTGGCACGTGGGCGACAGCCCGGAGGATGGGGCCGGGGCCCGGGCCGCCGGGGTGCGCTGTCTGCTGGTGCGGCGTCCTTGAGGCAAGGGGTGCTGGCCGGCAGGACGGCGGGTCTGCGGCCCGCCGAGCGCCGGCGTCTGGAGCAGATCTGTCACCGCCGCCACCCCGCCGATGCGGTGGCCGACCTGCTCACCCTGCAGCGCCTGGCGGCCGAGGGCCGGGGCCTGGAGCTGCCCCTCACCCTGGTGGTGGACGGGCGCGGCCTCTGCAGGCTGCTGTGGGTGGGGGAGCTGGAGCACGCCGCTCGCCTGCTGGAGAAGCTGCCCGGCCCCTCCCGGCGCCAGGGCCACAACCTGCGCCTGCTCACCTGCGCCGGCGCCGGCCGCCAGGCCCAGCTGCAGCCCACCGCCCAGGAGGCGGTGGTGGGGATGGACCTGGCCCCGGAGCTGTGGCTGCGCTTCGGCCCGCAACCGGAGGCCGGCGGACGCTGGCCGGCGGCCATCCACATCCCGGCCGCCAGCGGCGACCGCGCCTGGCAGGGCGTTCTGGAGGGGGACCTGGCCGACCTGTGCGGCCACGATCCCGCCACCCTCGTCGGCGAGGAGGCGCCGGCCGCGGCAGCACCCGCTCCGGCCCCGGAGGGCCCCGAACGGGTGCTGCTGCTGGTGCAGACCAGCGGCGACCGGGCCCTGAGCGACCGGCGCATCGCCGAACTGGAGGGGCTGGTGCGCAGCGCCGGTGCCGTGCCGGTGGGGCGGGTGGAGCAGCGCCGCCAGGGGCCGGTCACCCGGAACCCCTGGGGGGAGGGCAAGCTGCGGGAGGCGGCCCTGGAGGCCCGCCGCGTCGGCGCCAGCCTGGTGGTGGCCGACCGGGAACTGACGCCGGCCCAGGCCCGGGACATGGAGAGCCTGCTCGACCTGCCGGTGAGCGACCGCAGTGAGCTGATTCTCGACATCTTTGCCCAGCGGGCCGCCAGCGGCGCCGGACGGCTGCAGGTGGAGCTGGCCCAGCTGCGCTACCGCCTGCCGCGGCTCACCGGCCGGGGCCTGAGCCTGTCGCGGCAGGGGGGCGGCATCGGCACCCGGGGCCCGGGCGAGACCCAGCTGGAGAAGGACCGGCGTGCCATCGCCCGCCGCATCGAACGGCTGCAGCGGGAGGTGCGGCGGCTGGGGGACCACCGGGCCCGGCTGCGCCAGGGCCGGCGCGATCTGCCCAGGGTGGCCCTGGTGGGTTACACCAACGCGGGCAAGAGCTCCCTGCTCAACGCCCTCACCGGCGCCAGCGGAGACCAGGCGGTGCTGGCCGAGGACAAGCTCTTCGCCACCCTCGATCCCACCACCCGCCGGATCGGACGGGGGGCGGCCGGGGGCGGCCCGCCGCTGCTGGTCACCGACACGGTGGGCTTCATCCGGGAGCTGCCGCCCCAGCTGATGGAGGCGTTCCGCTCCACCTTCGAGGAGGCCCTCGACGCCGATGGTCTGCTGATCGTGGTGGACCTGGCGGATCCGGCCTGGCCCGAGCAGCTCGCCACCGTCCGCACCATCCTCGATTCCCTGAAGGCCACCATGCCCCGACGGGTGATCGGCAACCAGATCGACCGCTGCGCCAGCGGCGAGCTGGAGCGGGCCAGGGCCCTGGAGCCGGGCATGCTGTTCGTGTCGGCCACGGCCGACCTGGGGCTGCAGCACCTGCGCCAGGAGCTCCAGTCCTGGACCGCCGCGGCCACGACCGACGGCCCCGCTGCTGTGCCAGCATCGGCCGGCGCCAATTTCTCTCCCATGACCCTGCAACTGGGCGACACCGTTCCCGATTTCACTCAGGAGTCCCAGCTCGGCCCGATCAACCTCTACGACTTCGCCGGCGACAGCTGGGTGGTGCTCTTCTCCCATCCCGCCGACTACACCCCCGTCTGCACCACCGAACTGGGTGAGGTCTCGCGGCTGCGGGCCGAATGGGAGAAGCGGAATGTCAAGACGATCGCCCTGAGCGTCGATTCCGCCGAGAGCCACAAGGGCTGGATCGGCGACATCAACGAAACCCAGAACACCACGGTCGACTATCCGATTCTCGCCGACAGCGACAAGAAGGTGAGCAGCCTCTACGGCATGATTCACCCCAACTCCCTCAGCAACCTCACGGTGCGCTCGGTGTTCATCATCGACCCCAGCAAGAAGCTGCGTCTGCAGATCACCTACCCCGCCAGCACGGGCCGCAACTTCGATGAGATCCTGCGGGTGATCGATTCCCTGCAGCTCACCGACCACCACCAGGTGGCGACACCGGTGAACTGGAAAGAGGGTGACGACTGCGTCGTGGTGCCCTCGATCCCCACCGACGAGGCCCGGGCGAAGTTTCCCAAGGGCGTCACCGAGATCCGTCCCTATCTGCGGATGACCCCCCAGCCGAACAAATGATTCGACGGCAGGGTTGGCGGCACAGGCTGACGGTGCCGCAATTCACGGTGGTGACCGGCGTGCTGGTGATCACCTTCGGCACTCTGCTGCTGGCCAGTCCGCTCTGCTCCAGCGATGAGGTGGGCCTCTGGGAGGCCCTCTTCACCGTCACCTCGGCGATCACCGTCACCGGCCTGTCGATCATCGACGTGGGGGCCGAACTCACCTTTGCCGGCCAGGTGGCTCTGGCCGGGCTGATCCTCACCGGGGGTCTGGGTCTGATGGCGATCACCACCTTTCTCCAGGGCTTCGTCCAGGGGCGTTCCGGCCTGCGCCAGCGTCTCGACAAAGGCCGTGCCCTGGACGATTTCGGTGTGGGCGGCATCGGCCCCACCCTCAACCAGATTCTCCTGATCGCCGGGATCGTCATCGGCATCGGCACACTGACGCTGTACAACTTCGGCTTCACCGATATTCCTGACAAGGGCCAGCGACTCTGGGCCTCCCTGTTCCACTGCATCAGCGCCTACAACAACGCCGGCTTCGGCCTGTGGCGCGACAACCTGGTCGGTTACCGCAGCCAGCCGATCGTCAATGGGGTGATCGGCCTGCTGATCGTGATGGGCGGCATCGGCTGGCGGGTCACCAACGACATCTGGGTGAACCGCTTCCGGCTGGCCCGCCTCCGCCGTCTCAGCCTCCACACCCGCCTCGTCATCCGCACCACGATCGTGCTGATCGTGCTGGGGGCGGTGGGCCTGCTGTTCACCGAGCACTTCGCCACCGAGGGAATGGTGGAGCAGCTGGGTCTCTGGGACAAGCTCCAGGTGACGATCTTCCAGTCGATCACCACCCGCACCGCCGGCTTCAACACCGTGCCGCTGTCCCTGGAGACGATCTCCGATTCGGGACTGCTGCTGATGATCATGCTGATGTTCATCGGCGCCAGCCCCGGCGGCACCGGCGGCGGCATCAAGACCACCACCTTCGCGGCCCTGATCGCCGCCACCCGCTCCACCCTTCGCGGCCACGACGTGGTGGTGGTCCGCAACAGGGAGATCCCCCTCAAGGTGATCCTCAAGGCGGTGGGCGTCACCCTGGGCTCAGGCCTGTTCATCCTGCTGATGGCCCTGTTGCTGGGGCTCGGCAACACCACTGCCGGCACCCCCGGGAGCGAGGCCTTCACCTTCCTGGAGAAGCTGTTCACCTGCGTCTCCGCCTTCGGCACCGTGGGCCTCGATGTCGGCGTGACCAGCCAGCTCAACCGCTGGGGTCAGCTGGTGCTGATGGTGGGCATGTTCGTGGGCCGGATCGGTATTCTCCTGATGCTCTCCGCCGTCTACGGCAGCCGGCCCCAGAATCGGGTGGGTTTCCCCCGCGAGGAGCTCTACATCTGAGCCCGGGCTCCATCGATCCGCGGCCCATGCCCCTGACAACCTCATCCCCATGAAACCGTCGTCCTCATGAATCAGTGGTGGCAGTGGCAGGGGAGCGAGACCGACACCTCCAACAGCTACGCCGTGATCGGCGTCGGCCGTTTCGGCAGTGCCGTGTGCAAGGAGCTCCTGCGCCACGGGGCCGAGGTGCTGGCGATCGACAACAGCCAGCGGGCCATCGATGAGCTCCGCCAGATGGATCCGGCCATGGAGGCCCGCGTGGTGGACTGCACCGATGAGGAGGCCCTGAGGGCCGCCGGCGCCCTGGACGTGGGCACGGTGGTGGTGGCGATCAGCGAACCGATCGGCGCCAGCATCACGGCCACCCTGATCGTCAAGGACGGCGAAGGCAGCCGGGTCCGGCAGGTGATCGCACGGGCCACCAGCGATCTGCACGAGAAGATGCTGCGCCGCGTCGGCGCCGACAAGGTGGTCTTCCCCTCGAAGATGCAGGGGACCCGCCTGGGCATGGAGCTGGTCCGGCCCAACCTGCTGGAGCGGCTGCGGCTCGACGACCGCAACAGCATCGAGGAGATCAAGGTGCCCGGCTCCTTCGTCGGCCAGTCGCTGCGGGATCTGAACCTGCGCAAGAACTACAACGTCAGCGTGCTGGCGGCGGGCCCCGCCAACCAGCTCACGGTCAACCCGCCCGCCTCCCATGTGCTCAACGCCTCTGAGCTGCTGGTGGTGATGGGCAGCAGCGAGGCCCTCGAGGCCCTGCCTTCCCACTGATTGCCTTGCGAAGGACAGCCATGCGGGTGCTGGGGCTGATGAGCGGCACCAGCGCCGACGGCATCGATGCGGTGCTGGTGAGCCTGAAGGGTCGCCCGGCCCGGCCCCGCTGGCGCATCCTCGCCAGTGCCCACACCCCCTACCCAGCCGGACTGCGCCAGCGGCTCGTGGCCGTCGGTCAGGGGGTTCCCCAGAACGCCGCCGCCCTGCTGGACCTGGCCGAGGAGCTCACCGAGCACCAGGCCCTGGCCGCCCGCGCCTGCGATCCGGAGGGCCGGGCCGAGCTGGTGGGTTGCCACGGCCAGACCCTCTGGCACCGCCCGCCGGAAACGGAGCGCCGCGGGGCCAGCTGGCAGCTGCTGCAGGGGCCGCTGCTGGCGGAGCTGCTGGGGACGCCGGTGGTGTTCGACTTCCGCAGCATCGATCTGGCCCTGGGCGGCCATGGCGCCCCCCTGGTGCCGGCCACCGACGCCGCCCTGCTGGGCAGGATCGGCGGCTGGCGGGCCCTGCTCAACCTGGGGGGCATCGCCAACCTCACCCTGCTGCCTCCCACCACCGGTCCTGATCGGCAGGCGCCGGTGCTGGGCTGGGACTGCGGCCCGGCCAACACGCTCCTGGATCTGGCGGTGGCCCGCTTCAGCGGCGGTCGCCTGGGCTTCGATGCCAATGGGGCCTGGGCGCGGCGGGGCCGCATCGACGAGTGGCGGCTGCAGCAGTGGCTCAGGGAGCCCTACGTTCAGGCCGCGCCGCCCAAGTCCACCGGCCGGGAGCTGTTCGGGGCCGCCGACCTGGAGCGGCGCCTGGCCGAGCTCGGCGACGGGGTGGATCCGGCCGATGCCCTGGCCACCCTGACGGCCTTCAGTGCGGCGGTGGTGGCCCAGGATCTGGCCCGCCCCCCCCGACCCCGGCCCCTGGAACTGCTGGTGGCCGGCGGAGGCACCCGCAACGGCTTCCTGATGGAGCAGCTGCGCCAGCGTTGCCACGGCACCGCGGTGCTGCCCCTGGCCACCCAGGGCATCGCCGACGACCAGCGGGAGGCCCTGGCCTTCGCCCTGCTGGCCTGGTGGCGGCACCGCGGCTATCCGGGGTCCCTGCCCTCGGTCACCGGAGCCCGGCGGCCCGCCGTGCTGGGGGTGATGGCCCTGCCGCCCCCGTCAGGGGGATGAGGGGGGCTGGCGCAGGCGCAGTCGGCGCGGTGCCCCCCGCAGCCGCCGGGTGCCGGCCTGCTCCTGTTGCTCGAGTTCGCGGCGGAAGCGATCGGCGGCGACGGCGGGCCCGAGCGGATAGGGGGCCGCGGCCGGTTCGGGAGTCCGCTGCCGCTCCAGCCGTTCCACCCCCTGCTGGATCAGCACCTTGGCCATGTTGCTGACCGTGCGCGACTCGCTCTCCGCCAGGGCGGCCAGCCGGGCGCAGAGCTCCTCCGGCAGGACGACCTGGATCCGCGGCGACTTGGGCTTGCCGCTGGAGGAGGTCTGACGGGTGGGCACGGTGCCTCTGGGTGGGGGCCGAAGAGAGGGTGCCGCTGGGATCCGGCGGGATAGGAAAAAGTGTACAGTGACCGTCATGGGTAGTATCCAAAAGTAGGGTTGTGGACCTTCCCGCCCCCACGGGATCCCCTTCAGCCAGGCCCCTCACCCAGACCCAGGCCCACCAGTTCCACGCTCCCGCCCCCACCCCGTCCCCTCCGACGGCCCACCGGCCGCTTCCGCCATGGCCCGCTCCACCCAGTCCCGTCCGACCGGTTCCGAGACACCCCTGCAGCCCAAGACCCGCCAGAGCCGGCGGCGCAGCACGGCGGAACGCAGCGATGTGCTGGTGTCGGCCGTGATCAGCACTTACCTGCTCACCCACCTGCACCATGTGCTGCAGCGGGCCGAGTTCGGTGCCCAGCAGGAGGGGCGCCAGTCCCTGGCCGCCAACTACGCCCAGCTGCGCAAGGTGCTCTGCCTCGATGCCCGCAGCATGGAGGACGCCTCCGCCAGCGGAGCCGAGGAGGACACCAGTCCGCGCGCCGCCTGATCCGCCGCGCACCGTCCCTCACGAACCCCCCGCGAGGGGCTGCGCCCACGGCCCCGTGCCCATAAGGTCAGGGAAGAATCCCGGCCAGGATGACCAGCAACGCCACCGACCACGCCACTGGCAACTCCACTGGCAACGCAGCGGAGCTCTACGGACGCATCAGCAACGACGTGGAGCTCACCCAGTCACTGTTCCGCCAGGCCCTTCAGGACCCCAGCGGCGCCCTGCGCAGGATCGTCGCCCTCGGCGAGCAGGAGGGCCTGCCGGTCAGCCCGGAGGAGGTGAAGGCCCATCTTGCCGGCCTCGATGACGGCGCCACCAAGCAGTGGCTGATCAAGGCCCGGGGCGGACTCTGAGGCCGGGGAGCGGAGGCCCTCCTGCGGGGGGCGGCGGGGTTGTTCCCGACGCTGGGATCCACCGCCCTGGGCCCAGCTGAAGAACAGCCAGTAGCTCGTCAGCGCCAGGCCCGCCGCCACCACCAGGGCGGCGATCTGCTCAAGGCGCTTGATCATCCTGACGACGCGACCGGACCCGTTGGACAGTCTGCAGGACGCCCCGACAGGGGATGATGCGCTCACCGCGACCGCCTTCCGCTCCGTGCTGCGCCTCGAACGCATCGGCAAGATCTATCCCACCGGTGAGGTGCTCAAGGACATCACCTGGGAGGTGAAGGCCGGGGACCGGATCGGCCTGGTGGGGGTCAACGGGGCCGGCAAATCCACCCAGATGCGCATCATCGCCGGGCTGGAGGAGCCGACCAGCGGCCAGGTGGTCCGCCAGGGGGATCCCCGCATCGCCTATCTGCAGCAGGAGTTCGACGTCGACCCCGCCCGCAGCGTCCGCCAGGAACTGTTCCAGGCCTTCGGGGAGGCGGCCCAGGTGCTCAACCGCCAGCGCCAGGTGGAGGACGCGATGGCCAGCGAGGAGGCCGCCGCCGATCCGGCCCTGCTCGATCGCCTGATCGACGAGCTCGGCCAGCTGCAGAGCCGCTTCGAGGCGCTGCACGGCTACGAACTCGATGCCCGCATCGACAAGCTGCTGCCCAGCATCGGCTTCACGCCGGAGTCGGCCGAGCGGGCGGTGGGCGACTACTCGGGGGGCTGGCAGATGCGCATCGCCCTGGGCAAGATCCTGCTGCAGGAGCCGGATCTGCTGCTTCTCGACGAACCGACCAACCACCTCGACGTCGAAACGATCCAGTGGCTGGAGACCTACCTGGTGGATCAGACGGTTCCCCTGGTGGTGATCAGCCACGACCGGGCCTTCCTCGACCGGGTCTGCAACCAGATCGTTGAGACGGAGCGGGGCGTCTCCCGCACCTACCTGGGCAACTACAGCCAGCACCTCGAGCAGAAGGCCCTGGAGCGGGAGGCCGGCCAGGCGGCCTACGAGCGCCAGCAGAAGGAACTGAGCAGCCAGCAGGCCTACATCGACCGCTTCCGGGCCAGCGCCACCCGCAGCACCCAGGCCAAGAGCCGCGAGAAGCTGCTGGAGAAGGTGGAGCGGATCGAGGCGCCGCTGGAATCGGTGGGCGGGCCGCGTTTCGCCTTCCCCCCCGCCCCGCGCTCCGGCCGGGTGGTGGCCTCGATCGAGAACCTCACCCACGGCTACGACGACCAGATCCTCTTCCTGGGGGCGAACCTGGAGGTGGAGCGGGGCGACCGGATCGCCTTCGTCGGCCCGAACGGCGCCGGCAAGTCCACCCTGCTGCGGCTGGTGATGGGCTACGAGATGCCCCTCGAGGGCCAGGCCGGCCTGGGGGAACACCACGTGGTGGCCGGTTACTTCGAGCAGAACCAGGCGGAAGCCCTGGACCTGGCCAAGACGGTGATCGACACCCTCTTCGAGGCCGTGCCCGACTGGACCCAGACCCAGGTGCGCTCCCTGCTGGGCAGCTTCGGCTTCAGCAACGACACGGTGTTCAAGCCGGTGGAGAAGCTGAGCGGCGGGGAGAAGGCGCGACTGGCCCTGGCCCTGATGCTGCTCACCCCCTGCAACCTGCTGGTGCTCGATGAGCCCACCAACCACCTCGACATTCCCGCCAAGCAGATGCTCGAAGAGGCGTTGATGGCCTACGAGGGCGCGGCTCTGCTGGTCTCCCACGACCGCTTCTTCATCGGCCGGGTGGCCAACCGGATCGTCGAGGTGCGCGACGGCGAACTGGTGCTCTACCGCGGTGACTACGCCTACTACCAGGAGAAGAAACGGGAAGAGGCGCTGGAGAACGAGCGGCTGGAGGAGGAGCGCCGCCTCGCCGCCAGACGGGAGGAACAGCGGCAGAAGCAGAAGGCCAAGGCCGCCGGCAAGGCCGGCGGAGCGTCCGGGGGGAAAGCGGCAGGGAAGACTGGCCGCTGACGCGGTGCCGTCATCGGCGCGGCGCAAAATACAACTTCATGGTTGCCTAGGCAGGAAGACTCATTTCTCTGGTGTGGGCGTTTCTGTGTGCATAGGCTGACAGGGTCACCCATCCAGGAGCAGCGATGACCATCCAGAACGTCGTCACCGACGGTTGGACTGCGGAGCGCGAAGAGACCTCCGGCACCAGCGATGCCATGGAGGTGTACTTCGAGTGCATCACCACCTGCTCCCTGGAGGACGGTGAATGCGTCACCCGCTGCGTGGAAGAGCTGCGCGAGCGCCACTGACGCAACTGGGCCTCCGGGGCAGGGCCTCCGAGAGCAGGGCTTCTCAGGGCAGGGCCGCCACAGGTCGGGGGCAGGATGGGCGTCCTCCGTAGCGCCCTTCCCGGCCCTGCGCCAGAGGGACCGGGCCAGAAGCAGGGGTTGAGCGGATTTCCTGACCATGGCGCAGGCCCTGTAACAGCCGCTACGTGGCATCTTGAAACAGTTCGTAGCTTTGGGCCGGTCAGAAACGCCCCATCGCACAGCCCACCATGTCCGAACCCCTCGCCCTCAGCCTCGGTCAGAAATTCGAGCTGGAGCGCATGACCCGGGCCATCGACGCCACGGGCGACCCCCAGGTTCTGCGGGGTCTGGCCAAACAGCTGTTGCAGGCCTGGCAGAGCCAGAAGGCGGCCACCCAGTGGGTCATGCGCCAGCAGCTGGGGTCTCCCGCCCGATTCGGCGCCGAGCTCACGATGGACGCCGGCCTGCTTGACGCACTCCGTCCCGACAGCAGCAAGGGGGGCATGGATGTCCTGTGAGAGCCGAGCTCGGGCCTCCTGTTGAGGGCGAGCCCGGGCCTCTTCCTCATCCCTGACGCAGCAGGGCCATGTCGCCAGGGATGAGCCGCAGGTTGACCGTCGCCCCCTGACGGTTCACCGTCAGATTGAGCGTTCCCCCCACCCCGGCCCGCTCGACGGCATTGATCACCTGGGACGGGTCCCTCACCGCGGCTCCCTGGGCCGCGACGATCACATCACCGGTCCTCAGACCGCCCCGATCCGCCGGTCCATTGGGCTGAACGGAAACCACCACCGCTCCCTGGGAAACGCCGGAGCCGCTTCCCGCCCGCACCTCATCGAGCCCCACGCCGATCATGGGGTGGGTGGCCCGGCCGGTGGCCACCAGTTGATTGACGATGCCGCGGGCACGGTTGATCGGAATGGCGAAGCCCAGGCCGGCCCCCGGCCCCGAGCGCACCAGGGTGTTGATGCCCACCACCTCGCCGTCGGCGTTCAGCAGCGGCCCACCGGAGTTGCCCGGGTTGATGGCAGCGTCGGTCTGGATCAGATCCAGCCGCTTGTCGGTGATGCCGAGCTTGCTGGCGTTGCGGTTGAGGCTGCTGATGATCCCCAGGGTGACGGTGTTGTCGAGGCCGAAGGGGTTCCCCACCGCGATCGCCCAGTCGCCCACCTGAAGGGCATCGGAGTTGCCCAGGGGGGCCACCGGCCAGGGCCCCGCCCCCACCAGCCGCACCACCGCCAGGTCGGTGAGCTTGTCGAGACCCACGACCCGCCCCTCGTAGCGCCGGCCGTTCTCGAGACCCACGGTCACCCGGTCGATCTGGTCCACCACGTGGGCGTTGGTGAGCACCAGCCCGTCGGACTGCAGGATCACCCCGCTGCCCTGACCCCGTTCGGTGCGCCGGGAGGGGGCCCCCTGCTGGGGAATGCCGAAGAACTGACGGAACAGGGGGTCGTTCAGCAGGCCCCGGGGCAGGCCGCCGGTGGCGGCCGACTGCACGGTGCGTTCGGTGTCGATGGTGACCACCGCCGGGCCCGCCCGACGGATCGCCGCCGCCACGAAGGATTGCCGCCCGAGCACGGCCGCGGCGGGCTGGGCCAGTCCGGGGGAGGTGAGGGTCGGGCTGACGAGGGCCGTGGTGGCCGTGACCGTGGCGGTGGCCGCCGCCGTGACCGTGGCCAGCCCGGCGGCGGCCGCGGCAAGAACGCGGGAGGAACGCATCGTGAAGAAGCTCAGATGGAAAAACCGTAGGCAAGTCCCCGGGAACGAGAAAGGGGAGGCAAACCGGCCTGACCGGCTATGATTTGTAAAGTTTTTTATCGGGTCATGGACACAAGCCGCCTGCTGCTGGCCTTTCTCGCCTTCGGAGCCGCCTGCACCTCCCTCTGGGCCTGGATGCTGGCCACCACCACCGCTCCGTCAGACGGGTGATGATGGGGGGAAGTCCGCGGACTGCGGGGTTCCCATCGCGCCATGACCTCCCTCCTCTCGCAGATCTTCCCGATCGTCTACGGGGCCTGTTTCCTCGTGCTGCTGTGGCAGGCGTTCCGGGTCATGGGGCAGGGGTTCCGCGCCATTCCCCGTCCCGGCGATGCGGGAGCCGCCTCCACGGAGCGCGGTGGCCCGGTCGGTGATCGCACCGGTCGCCTCACCATCCACCCGGAACTCCTGGACGCGGACGGCCAGCTCACCCAGGAGGACCTGCTGACGGTGCGTTTCAGCGGCGACAACGAACAGCCCGCTTTCCCCACCGATCCCAACTGAGCGCAGCCGGCCGGCCGCTGAATAGGCTCCCTGAGGTGAATGCGCCAACCGGCGGAGATCGATGGTGGATCAGAGAACGCGAATCGTGGCGGCTGTGCTCGGGGCACTGAAGCTGCCGCCACGGTTTCGACTCAAGATGGTGAAGGACGACCCCATCCGGCTCGAGCTCAGCCTGACGCCGTCCTACGGAAAGGATCCGATCCTGGTCGGCATCGTCGAATCCCAGGACCTGGTGGCCCGGCGCGACCGGGAGGGTCGCATTCCCCGTGATCTCCAGGGCACCTGGGACTGGACGGTGCGCCACGGCAAGGTCACCACGGGCGGCTGGAACCCGTACCTGAAGGAGGCCCTCCAGACCATGTTCGAGACGGGCCTGCCGGCGATCGTCTACGAAGAAACCACCGGAGAGGCCTACCACCCGGTGGATGGCATCCGCCACGTGCGCTGAACCCGCCCCTGCCCATCGACGGTCGCCTCGCGGCCATCACCGCGGCCCTCGGGCCCGGGGCCACCCTCCTGCTCCAGGCCGAACCCGGCGCCGGCAAGACCACCCGGGTTCCCCTCGCCCTGCTGGAGAGCCTCGGCCCGGAGGGCCGCCTGCTGCTGCTGGAGCCGCGGCGGCTGGCGGCCCGGAATGCCGCCCAGCGCCTCGCCGCCAGCCTCGGTGAAAACGTCGGCGGGCGTGTGGGCTACAGCGTGCGACTGGAGTCGCGCACCTCGGCGGCCACCCGGCTGGAGGTGGTCACTGCGGGGCTGTTTCTGCGCCGGCTCCAGGCCGATCCCGCCCTCGACGGGGTGGCCTGCGTCATCTTCGACGAATTCCATGAGCGCCAGGCCGAGGCGGATCTGGCCCTGGCCCTGGTGCGTCAGGCCCGCAGCCTGCTGCGTCCCGAGCTGAGGCTGCTGGTGATGTCCGCCACCCTCGATCTGGCGCCCCTGGCCGCCCAGCTGGATGGGGCCAGCGTGATCAGCTGCGAAGGCCGCAGTCATCCGGTGGCGGTGGCCTACCAGCCGCCGCGGCCGGACGAGCGGCTGGAGCGCCAGGTGCTGCGGGCGCTGGAAGGCCACTGGCTGGTCGAACCCGAGCCCAGGGGCACCGCGCTGGTGTTCCTGCCCGGCCTGGGGGAGCTGGAGACGGCACGGCGGGCCATCGAGACCACCCCCTGGGGCGAGGGGCTGGAGGTGGCCCTCCTGCACGGCCAGCTGCCGCTGGCGGCCCAGGGCCAGGCGATCGCGGCCCCCCGGGGGGGGATGGGGAAGGTGGTGCTGGCCACGTCGGTGGCGGAAAGCTCGCTCACGATCGCGGCGGTCACCCTGGTCATCGACGGCGGTCTGAGCCGACGCAGCCGCTTCGACCCGGCCACGGGTATGGATGGGCTGGTCACCCAGCCCGCGAGCCAGGCCAGTGCCGAGCAACGACGGGGTCGGGCCGGCCGGCTGGGGCCCGGGCGATGTGTACGGCTCTGGTCGCCGGCGGAGCAGCAGCGACGGCCCACCTTCGATCCACCGGAGCTGCTCGAGGTGGATCCCCTGCCGATCGCCCTGCAGCTGGCGGAATGGGGTGCCGCGGAGGACGACGGCCTGCCCTGGCTCACCGCGCCCCCCCGCCGGCCCCTCGAAGAGGCCCAGGGCCTGCTGCGGCAGCTCGGGGCCGTCGATGGCCAGGGGCGCATCAGCCCGCACGGGCGGGCCATGGCCCGTCTCGGCCTGCATCCGCGTCTGGCCCACATGCTGCTGCGGGCCGCCGACAGGGGCTGGGAGTCGCTCGCCACGGCGGTGGCCGTGCTGCTCAGCGAGCGCGATCCCCTCGATCGCCGCGAGGCCGGCAGCGATCTGATGCGGCGCCTCGACTGGCTGCTGCGCCGCCCCGGGCCGGAGGGGAGCGGGCCGTCGGCGGGCCGGGGCCCCTGGAGCAGCCTCCAGGCCCAGCTGCTGCGCCAGCTCCGCCAGGGGTCGGCCGCGTCGAAGCCGGCGGTGGTCGACGGCGGCACATCCCGCGATGGCTCCTGCAGCGGCGGCCGCGACGATCCCCCGGACGGGTCTGACGACGTTCGTGCCGCCCAGCTGCTGGCCTGGGCCTACCCGGAACGGCTGGCCCTCGGCCGGGGCCGGGGCGATGGGCGCTTCCTGATGCGCAGCGGTCGCGGCGCCGTGCTCCCCCCGGGGGATCCCCTGGCCGCCGCCGAAGCCCTGGCGATCGCCAGCGTCGACGGCCAGGGGCAGGAGGCCCGGGTGCGGCTGGCCGTGGCCCTCTCCCGCAGCGGCCTGGAGGAGCTGGTGGCGGAGGAGATCGAGGAGGTGACCGAAGCCCGCTGGGATGGCACCGACCAGCGGGTGCGCTGCGAGCGGCTGCGGCGCAGCGGGGCGCTGGTGCTGGAGCGCCGCCCCTGGCCGGATGCCAGCGGCGAGGTGGTGGAGCGGGCCCTGCTGGAGGGTCTCGAACGGCTCGGACTGGAGGTGCTCCCCTGGTGCCGCACCAGCCGCCAGCTGCAGCAGCGCCTGATGCTGGCCCACCGGCACCTGGGGGCGCCCTGGCCCGACCGATCGCCGGAACGGCTCGGGCAGGACCCGGGGGCCTGGCTGGGGCCCCACCTCGGCGGCCTGCGCAGTCTCCAGGATCTGCAGCAGCTCGACCTCTCGGAAATCCTCTGGGGGGAGCTGGACTGGTCCCTGCGCCGTGAGCTGGATCGGCTGCTGCCCCTCAGCCAGCCAGTGCCCTCCGGCCGCCGGGTGCCGCTGGACTACGGCAGCGGCACGCCGGTGCTGGCCGTGAAGCTGCAGGAGATGTTCGGCTGTGTTGAAGGGCCGACGGTGCTGGACGGCCGGCTGGCGGTGCGGGTGGAGCTGCTGTCACCGGCGGGACGCCCGGCGGCGGTCACCAGCGACCTGGCCGGCTTCTGGAGCCAGGGCTACGCCGAGGTGCGCCGCGAGCTGCGCGGCCGCTACCCCCGCCACCCCTGGCCCGAGGATCCCCGCCAGGGCGTTGCCAGCGCCCGCACCAAGGCGGGCCTGGCGCGGGAAGCGCGCGGGGAGCGTCGCTGAGGGGGCCCTCCCTAGGGCAGACCGTCAAGCAGATGGCCGAAGCCAAAGTGGCGCAGTCCTTCCAGGATGCCCAGGCAGCCATGGGCGCGGGCGCGGTAGGTGCGGGCCAGCCCCGGCAGGGCCCGCACCAGGCCGGGCTCGGCATTGCCCACCATGACGCTCTGCAGGCCGGTCTCGAACATGGCCAGATCATTGAGGGAATCCCCGGCGGTGACCACCCGGGCGGGCTCCAGCTCCAGCCACTCCAGCAGGCCCAGCAGGGTGCTGCCCTTGTTGACGCCGGCCGGCAGCACGTCGAGGTACTTGTCGCCGGACACCAGGCAATCCACCCCGTGGGCCTCGATGGCCGCCAGCCGACTGGTGTCCAGCCGCAGGGGGTCGATGCCGTAGGCCAGGCGCCGGTCGGTGCTGAGGGGCTCGGGTGACAGCCCCGGCAGCAGCGCCAGCAGGGGCAGCACCTTCTCCGCCCGGCCGCGCCAGAGGGCCTCGATCGGCTCCAGGGCCAGGGGCAGGGGGGTGAGGCTGGCACCACAGGCCACGGTGCAGCCCACATCGCCGATCACCACGTGGGGTGGATGGAGTCCCAGGGCGGCCTCCGAAGCCAGCAGCCGGGCGACGGAGCGCAGGTCCCGGCCGGTGCTGAACACCTGCAGCACCCGGTGGCGCTGGGAGGCCAGCCATCGGTAGAGCCGGCGGCGGGTCGGGACGGTCCCCTCCAGCAGGGTGCCATCGAGGTCGGTGACCAGCACGAGTTCGCTCTGCCTGGGCAGGGGGGCGGCGAGATGGCCCTGGAGGCGGGTCCGGGGCGCCCGCCGGCGCTCCTCCAGCCCGGGCCCCCAGACGGTGCCGGGGCCGGCATCCGCGCCCGAGGCCTGCCCCGGCAGAGGCCTCATTGCCATGGCCAGGCCCGACTGTCAACCGTGCAACCCACACCCGCCGTTGTAGCCCCTGCCACTGTCAAGTCCGCTCCATGTTTCGTTACAGTCAGGACTCCACCGAGGGATCCTTCCATGTCTGACGCTTCCCAGCCCCGCTTCGGCTTCGTCAACTTCGCCGAAACCTGGAACGGCCGCCTGGCCATGATGGGCTTCGTGATCGGGCTGGCGACCGAAATTCTCACCGGCCAGGGCATTCTGGCCCAGGTCGGCCTCGGCTGAGGCCCGGCTGTCTCCCCCAGCACCATCGCCCCTGGGACCCGTCCAAGGGGCAGGCCGCCGGCCCACCGGCGGCTTTTTCGTGGGCCAGGAGGCTGCGCCGGGCGGTCCTAGGTTGAACTCTTCGCCACGCAGCGCCCTCCGATGGCCCCTTCCGCCACCGCTCCCCGCTTCTATGTGGGAAACCGTCGCGACGGCGCCAGGCTGCTCAGCAGCGCCCTGGTGATCGCCGGCGCCGGGCTGCTGCGCGTCGACCATCCCATGGGCCGGGCCGTGGCCCTGGTGGCTGGCCTGCTCAGCCTCTACTGGTGGCTCTGCTACCGCCAGCTCAAGCACTGAATCCATGCTCACGGTCCCTGGCAGCAGTGCGTCCCCCCGCCAGCACGACGGCATCCCCCGCTACACGGTCGCCGAGCTCAACCAGGCCATTTGTGCCCTGCTGGAGCGGGGCTTCGCCCCCCGCTTCCTGCTGGAGGCCACCGTGGGGCGCCCCCAGCAGAAGAAGGGCCATCTCTGGCTGACCCTCGTCGACGGCCAGGCCAGCATCCAGGGGGTGATCTGGTCGTCCCAGCTGCAGAAGCTCAGCTTCGTGCCCCAGGAGGGGGATGGGGTGGTGGTGGTCGGCAAGCTCAACTTCTGGGCCGCTCGGGCCAGCCTCACGGTGCAGGTGCTGGATGTGCGCCCCAGCCTGACCACCGTCCTGCGCCAGTTCGAGCAGGTGCGCAGCCGGCTGGAGCCGGAGGGGCTCCTCGACCCGAAGCGGAAGCGACCGCTGCCCCGCTGGCCCCGGCGCATCGCCCTGCTCACCAGCGTGCCCAGCGCCGCCCTGGCCGACATGCTGCGCACCGGCAGGGAACGCTGGCCCGCCACCGACCTGCTGGTGGTGCCGATCCCCGTGCAGGGGAACGTGGAAGCCCAGATCGTGGCCGCCATCGAGAGCCTGGGCGCCCAGGCCGACCACCTCGGCATCGAGGCCCTGGTGCTGGCCCGCGGCGGAGGCAGCCGGGAGGATCTGGCCGTCTTCGACGGGGAGTCCCTGGCCCGCTGCCTGGCGGCCTGTCGCTGGCCCGTCATCTGCGGCATCGGCCATGAAGATGACGTGACCATTGCCGATCTGGTGGCCGACTACCGGGCGGCCACGCCCACGGCCGCCCTGGTGGCCCTGCTGCCGGATCGCAGCCAGGTGATCCGGGCCCTGGAGCAGGAACGCGGCCACTTGCAACGGACCCTGGCACTCCGCGTCGCCTCGGCCCGTCAACGGCTGAGCGCACGGCAGGAGCAGCTGCACCTGCTGCACCCCATCCGTCTGCTGAACCAGCGGCGCCAGTGGCTGGACCAGCGACGGCAGCTGCTGCAGGCGCTCTCGCCGCGGCATCTCCTGGCCAGGGGCTTCAGCCTGCTTCGGTATGGCGATGGTCGCCTGCTGCGCTCTGTGAGCCAGGTGCGGCCAGGGGCAGGTATCACCGCCGAGCTGGCGGATGGTCGGGTGACCCTGCAGGTGCAGGCCATCGAGCCGGACGGGCCAGGTCCCTGAGACCGGGCCCGGGACAGCGCCCCAGCGTCCTTTTCTCCCATCTGCCCGTCGTTCCGGCTGGCTCCCACCGTTTCCGTCCTTGCCCACTCCCATGGCCAAACCCTCCCCCCGAGCCGGCGCTTCCGCCAAGGCCAAGGTCCAGCTCTCCGGCCTGGACGCCGATGGCGCTCGGACCGGTGGAACCCAAGGACACGGGGCGAACGAGGAAGATGATGGGAGCGGCGTGGCCCAGGGGCTGAGCTTCCGGGAAGCCCAGACGGCTCTCGAGCTCTGCCTGGCCCAGCTGCAGGACCAGGATCTGGACGTGGAGGCGATGGCCGGTCTCTACCGCCGGGCCCTGGCCTATGCCGAACGCTGCGAGGCGGTGCTGGCCCGGGTGGAGCAGCAGGTGATGCAATGGGATCCCGGCCAGCCAGATCTGGCCCCCACGCCCTACACCCCATGAGTGACGACGCCACGTCCACCCGGAGCGGCCCCGGCGGCCTCAGCTGGATCGCCTGGATCTATCTGCTGCTGGCCGTCGCCGGTGGGGTGCTCCCCTGGCTGGCCAATCTGGAGTTCATCCGCAGCGCAGGCTCGGCCTTCGATCTGGGATTGTTCATCCGCCAGGCCAACGCCAATCCAGCCGCCCGCTCCCTCTCCAGCGATCTGGCGATCGGGGCAACGGCCGTCACGATCTGGATGTTGCGCGAGAGCCGCCGCCTCGGCATGCGGGGGCTGGGCTGGGTCCTGCTGAGCTGCGTGACGATCGCCTTCGCGTTCGGGGCGCCCCTGTTCCTCCATCTGCGCGAACGTCGGCTGCTGGAGCTGGCTCGCCTCAGCCCGGCCGTGCCGGAGTCGGCTGGTTAGGGCTCAGGACCCATCACCCTGGCGACCACCCGTATCGCCGCTGGACGTGGTCTCCACATCGACCGCGTCGACATTGATGGTCACGTCGCGGGCATCGATCTCGGCAGGGGAGCGGGGTCCCCAGAAGATGGAACCGGACGGTTCCCCCGGCGCCGATGCAGGGGTATCGCCAGCGGCGAAGGGACTGCCGCAGGCCGGGCAGACGTCGGTGCCGAGGCTGGCGAAGCCGCAGCTGGGACAGGTGCGCAGGCGGCGCCGAAGCAGCTGCCAGCCGATCAGGGCGACTCCTCCCGCCAGCAGGGGCAGGAGCAGCAGGGTGAGGGTGAGTCCGCCGATGACGTCAAGCAGCAGGCGGCCGGCGGAGGTGGGGATCAACAGCAGCGCCGCCGCCACGCCGATCCACAGCCAGGGGATGCGCCGTTCCATCAGCGCTGGAAGCGTGGATCGTTCTCGATCCAGCGCTCCAGAGCCGCCAGGCCCTCGAGGCCAGCCCAGCCCAGCAGCAGGGCCGCCACGACCCAGGCCGCCAGCAGGCCCAGGCCCACGAGCAGCGGAATCAACGCCAGGGTGGTGAGACCGATCAGCACGACCGCGCCCACCGCCATCGAGACCAGCGCCAGGCTGGCCGGCAGAGGGGGGATCCGGAGGGCAGGCTTGGCCAAGGGTCCATCCAATCAGACCCTTCCATCCTGACCCGAAACGGGCCGATCCTCAGCGGGGCAGAGGTGTCGATGGCCCCCCAGCCGCCCCGCCGGATAGCACCACACTGAAGCACTGGCCGAAGTACAGCACAGCACCCACCAGCCAGACCCAGAGCGTCAGCAGCAGCACGCCCCCCACCACCCCGTAGGCCTGGAAGCGGAACCCGAGGGCGAGCAGACTCCTGCCCAGCAGCAGGTTGGAGAGGGTGAGGCTGCCGCTCACCAGCAGGGCGCCGGGGATCAGCGGGCGGAAAGGGATCCGGCGCGACGGCAGCATCCAGAGGAACAGCAGGGTGGCGCCGAAGCCGATCAGCAGGGAGACGAGCAGATCCAGCCCGAAGGACAGGGAGCTCAGCTGCAGCAGGGGTCCGGGCAGGAAGGCCTGGAGCTGGTCATGGAAGCCCCTGGAGCCGAACAGGCGCACCGTGCTGAAGAGCTGGTCGACAACGATGAGCAGGCCGACGAACAGCAGCAGCACCAGGGCCTTCAACCGCAGGGCCAAAAACCGGCGCACATGCTCCTGCCAGCGCAGGTGGTCGAACCCGAAGGGCCGATTCCACCAGAGCCGATCGGCCCCACGCTGGAGTGTGAGATAGATGTTGCTGGCGCTAAGGGCCAGAAGCACCAGGCCGAGGATGCCGGCGCCGAATCCCTGGTTGGTGAACCGCCGCAGGGTGGCTTCGAAGCCCGGCAGGGCAGACGCGGGCAGCACCTGGCCCACCAGCACGATCAGCCGATCGAAACGCTCCACGTCCCGGCCGAGAAGCCGCGAGGCCACCGACAGCGCAATCAGCAGGGCGGGGAAGAACGACTGCAGTGTGTGGTACGCGAAAGCGGCGCTCAGATCAACGCAGTCCGCCCGCAGCCACAACAGATAGGCCTTCCAGAACGGACGGAGGCGACGACGCCATTTCACAACAGACCGATCATCAAGGGTGGGAGCTGCAGCATTCCCGCATCCTGGCCTGCCCAGCGCTGTGCCTGTTCAGGAGCCTGGCCTGGCCGTTGCCGCCGGCCCCCTCAGCCGCCCGCTGCCCTGGGCTGTCCGCTGCGCTGTCCGATGTGCTGGCCAACAGAA